>NZ_DJGW01000103.1:57422-69728 GCF_002432845.1 Sphaerochaeta sp. UBA5836 | reverse complement strand
TTCGGAGGGCTTTTTTTGGCCTTCCTATTGCAGCCAAATACGGATATACTTTCGCGAGGAGGCTCTCGTGGCACTGATTCCTTTCCATAAACCCACCTTGCGCAGAAAAGACATGGATGCTGTATTGCAGACCATGGTCGATGAACGCATCGGTCCAGGCGAACGAAAGAATGCATTTCTCAAGCAATTTTGTGAGTTGATCGGCGCCAAAGGCGGCATCGCCCTCCGTTCCTATGTGGATGGACTTTGCTGTGCACTGCAAGCCTGTGAATTGGAGGGCAAGGCAAAAATCGGAGCAAGCATCCTCTCTCCCTACTGGTATCAGAGTGTGGTAGAGTCCATGGGCTATGAACTGCTGTGCGGCGATATCGATCCCGAGCATGGGTGTCTTGCGCAAGAGGAAGCGCAAAGACTCGTCGAACAAGGCTGCAGCGCCCTGTTGATCCACCTGCCCATGTGCCAGATTCCGATAACCTGCGATTACAAGCAGCTGGGAGTGCCCGTCATTGAGGATATCACCCAAAGTCTGGCAAGCGAGTATGAAGACCGGAGGGCTGGAAGTTTCGGCGACCTGATTCTCTGTGCCTTCGAAGAGGATTGCATCGTAAGCACCGGTGGAGGTGCAGTCCTTGCCTATACCGGTGAAACGCATCAAAAGTCGGTGAAAGCATTTGCCCCCCAAGTACGTCCCTATATCGAATTGCCGGATATGAATGCAGCCCTTGGCATGATCCAGCTAGCCACACTCGGCGAGCAACTGGCCAAACGTCGTGAGCTCTATGCTCTCTTTGCAAAATCCCTGCTGAAGACACCACATCGGATTTTCGGAATCGGCAACATCGATTTTCTCCCCAACGGGTACAGCTTCTGCGTCGCCTTGGACTCAAAGCCCGAGGATGCCATCAAATTTGCCAACAAGTATCAGGTATCTGCGAAGAAAACCTTCACCGATACGCTTGCCATGCATGCCGGCGACCGCTTCGACCTCTATCCGAAGGCTATTCCGCTCTATCTGAGAGCACTGACATTACCTTTGTATCCGTTTCTGAAACAGGGCGAAGTTGAACTGCTGATAAAAGTCATTTCTCACTTGAGCTAAGGAGTCTACCATGGAAGAGAGGCCTGTACGGCATGTATTGATTATAGCAAACTGGGGAAAGGAAGCTTCCCATGCACTCTCAAAGACCATCTCGGAGTATCTGGATGCAAAGGGAATCTCGAATTCAGTCTTCCCGACCAATGCAGAAAATGAACCCTTGGAGGTACAGGAAGGCACCGACTTGGTTATCTGCCTCGGTGGCGACGGGACGGTCCTCTACAGTGCACGATACCTGCAGGACCTTGGGATCCCCATTCTCGCGATCAACTTGGGGACCTTCGGATTCATCACCGAGATATCGGTCGATGAGTGGCAGGAAGCCATCGAATTTTACCTTTCGGGGAGAAACTGCATCAGCAGGCGATTGATGATCCGCACCGCAGTCATTCGTGACGGGGCCAAGGTCTTTACCGGTCACGGCCTCAATGAGATGGTCGTATCCTCAAGCGGCATCAGCAAGGTGATCAGCATGGCGCTGCGCATCGACAACACCGATGCAGGGTTTTTCCGCTCCGACGGCATGATCATAGCAACACCCACCGGTTCAACCGGATACAGCCTGGCAGCCGGAGGTCCCATCCTCGATGTCGACCTCTCCTCGCTGATCATCACCCCGATCTGTCCTTTCACACTCTCCAACCGGCCCTTGGTGGTCAGCGGGGAATCACGGATTACATTGACCATACCCAAGGGGCAAAGAACCGGTCTCGTGCTCTCCCTCGATGGCCAGCAAATCTTTCCTTTGCAGGAGGATGATGTGATCATTGTAGAAAAATCGCGCAGCAAGGCGCTGTTGGTCACAAGCGAAAGGCGTAATTTCATAGAAGTACTCCGTGATAAACTGAATTGGTCGGGAGGAGGACTGCATGCTTGAACGGCTTGAGATACATCACTATGCACTCATAGAGGACAGCGTCATCGAATTTCCTGGGGGATTTAGCGTCATCACCGGAGAAACCGGTGCCGGCAAGTCCATCCTGTTGGGAGCTTTGACCCTGTTGCTCGGAGAGAAAACCGAGGTCCAGTCGATTCGAAGCGGGTGCGATTCTGCAACCGTCAGCGCCTCGTTTCATATTGCCGAACCGATGGGAGCTCATCTGGCTTCCTATTTGGCGAAAGAAGAGCTGGAACTGGAGGACGACACCTTGGTGGCAAGCAGAACCATCAAGAGCAATGGACGTTCCTCCATAACCATCCAAGGCAGGTTGGCAACACGGTCGGAGCTTGCCCTCATTACCGCTGAGTTGCTGGACATCAGTGCACAAAGAGACCATCAGAGTCTTTTGTCCACCTCCCATCAGCTTTCAGTCCTCGATTCCTTCGGTTCTTGCGGGGCGGAAAAATCGGCATACAAGAGCGCATATGACCAGTACCAGAGCCTGAAAGCAGAGCTTGAACGCGTCCAAGCAGACTTGGAGGCGGCAAAACGTGAAATGGACTATCTCAGCTATGCCGTCGATGAGATCGAGAAGGTAAACCCAAAACCGATGGAGGATGAGGAGATTGCCAATCAGGTGCAGGTCATCGCATCCTTCGAGCACATTCACGAGGCATTGAGTCAGGCGGTCTCGCTTCTGCACGGAAATGACCAGGGCTTGAGCACGCTGGCCTTGCTTCATCAGGTGAAAACCCAGCTGGATTTGGCAGGCAAGGCCGATCCCTCCCTGCAAACCCTTGGTGAACGGCTTGAAAGCTCCACGATTGAGATCGAGGACATCTACGAGAGCGTTCGCGACTACCTCAACGGTATGGCCTATAGTGAAGAGGAGCTGGATAGGTTGCAAGGCCGGCTCGCACAATTGCAGCGATTGAAGAAGAAGTATGGTCCCAACCTGGAGGCCGTGCAAGCCTTCCTTGCAAAAAGCAAGGAGAAGCTCTCTCTGTCCGAGCAGGGGGAGATTGTGTTGAGCAAGTTGGAAAAACAGATAAAGCTTGCCTACGGGACACTGCTTGAGCAAGCCCGGGCACTCCAGGACAAACGGAAAGCGTCGGCATTGCTTCTATCGGGCGAAGTGGAAGAGAAGCTGAGAACCTTGGGGATGAAGGAGGCGGTCTTTTCCATTGCTTTTACCCAAACGAGTCCGACTGCAAGCGGGATTGATGAAGTCAGCTTTCAGATTTGTGCAAATCCAGGGCTTGAAATGCGTTCGATAAAGGATGTTGCAAGCGGTGGAGAATTGAGCCGCATCATGCTTGCGGTCAAGACCTCGCTGGCCCAAAGTGACGCAATACCCACCCTGATCTTTGACGAAGTCGATGCCGGAATCGGAGGAAGTGTGGCGCTTTCGGTTGCAGAGCAGCTTAAAAACCTAGCTCGAACGCATCAGGTCATTGTAATTACCCATCTTGCGTCCATTGCAAGCAAGGCTGATCATCATCTGGTGGTGAGCAAGGAAATTCGCAATGCAATGAGCTACTCAACCATTTCCCCGGTCAAGGGTGAACAGCGCCAGAGGGAAATTGCCCGTATGCTCAGTGGAGACGATACCAGCCAGGAGAGCCTCGGGCATGCAAGGAAACTGTTGGAGAAAGGAAGTTGAGAATGGAGTACTACAAGACCGAGAACGGATTTGCCTACGGCAAGCCCCCGGTTGCCTGCATTGTGACCCGAAAGCCGGGTAATGATAAACTTACCATCGACCACACCTATGTTTCGACGCAGCTCAGGGGGCAGGGCATCGCCCGCATGCTGGTGATGCTTGTTGTCGAACAAGCACAAAAAGAGGGACGTTTGATCGTCCCCCTGTGTTCGTATGCAGCAAGAGTGCTTGCAGAAAATCCCGAGTTATCGGCTTTGGTCACAACCCTGTAATCTTGATGTCGAAGTTCAGGACGTCACCCAACTTGTTGATCAGATCGACATCGGTTGATTGCGGAAGTTGTTTTTGCATGCTCAGGTAGGGATATACAGCATCCTGGATGGCGGTGAGATTGGGTTGGAAACCCCGCTTTCGGATGATGTCCAAGAATTCCAGCACGAACCTGCTGTTCAGATTATACAGTCCGTACGTCTGGATTTTTTGTGCCATGGCCGTCATCTGGTTGTCGAAGAGGGTTTGGATCAGATCAAGGTCGGGTTGTTTGCCGTACTTGATGAAGAAATCGAGCATCAAGGTGAAGTCGCCCTTGAACTCGTCCCACATCGCAAGCGCCCCGAACATGAAAAGATTCTTGATTGCCTGCAGGGAGGACCCGATCAGCTCCTGATAGAGCGAACCCATTGGAAGATAAGGTATGTTTGTAGCCAGGCTTGCATAGTGGCCGAGGTTCTTTGAAAGCTGCTTGATCTGGCTTTGGTCAAAGGAGCATACCGTTCGGTCAATCTGGTCGAACAGCTCATCGCGCATTCTCAAGTTGATATCCTCGTGGTCCAGATAGTAGATTTGCTCTTCGCTCTCGTTGGAGCCTTGGATGGTCATCGAGTATTCGAGCTGCATGGCAGCCGGGTGCAGGTCTACGGCCTTGCACTCATAGCAGACCAAGGACTGCTTGTTCAGGACAACCAGGTTCACACTGCCGTCTTCCTGCAGGGCGAAGGACTCGAGCTCAAAGTATCCATATGTGGATGCATGGTCGATGCTGTTGGCAATCCTCCGGTTCAAGGTGAAGTACAGAGCAGCCTCAACCTCTCCTTTGAGCTGTTGCAGGCTCTCCATGGCGAGGCTTTGGCCGTTTCCATCCTGCTTTCGATTTGCTTTTGCCTTGCTCAGGTCATCCAGCAGGTTGATCATCAGTTCCCCACCGTTGAATTGCTGGCAGAGCTGGGCAGCCATCAGGGCATAGGTGATGTTCTGCCTGGGTTCCAGACCGGCAAGGTCGTTGAAAAACCAACCGCAACTGGTATAGGAGAAATGCTTGTACTTTTGTGCCAGCAGCAACTGGGCCAACTGCACCTGTACTTCCCGGTTGTCGCTGTACTGCGCCAGGAAAGTCTGCATGTCCATCAGCTCGGAAGCCACCGGGGCGAAAGCATGCAGCAGTGAAGCCGGCTGCACCTGGTCTCCCAAAAGTCGCCTTACTTCTGTAGGGTAGATTGCGTCGATGGCTTGGCTGAGGTTGTCAAACGCCTTGCGCAGGGGAGTCCTCCACTTCTGGTTCCAACTTTCATCACCGCCGGTATGGCAGCCGCAGTCACGATACCATCGGCTGACGCCGTGCGGGCAGGACCAGCTGGTGCCCTTTTCTTCCTCACCCTCATGCAGGTGGGCCCATTCGGTTGCCGGATGAGAAGCGAGGTAGGTCCCGTAATTGGAGAAGGAGAAATCATCGCGATCGTTGACCTTCTTGATGAGGGCCGCCAAGGCCATGTCCCCGTAGGGCTCGTGGTGGCCGTAGATTTCCCCGTCGGTTGCGGCGTGTATGAGCTGGACCTTGTCTCCGTTCCTGATTGCCAGCAGCCGCTCGTACAACTGATCTGCATCCCTGAGAAAGTGTCCGAAACTGATGCCCTCCGCCAACTGGGGGTTGTAGAAGAATGCGTTGATGGTTTTTCCGCTTTTGCCCTGCAGAAGGAACGGCCTGTCATACGGTGCCGGTTTGCCATTGAGTTCCTCGATGCTGGACTCATCCTTGGAAATGGCACGGCACTGCCAGGGCGAGAGGATGACGAATGATACCCCGCATTCTGCGAGCAGGTCGACCACCATGGGGTTTATGGCGGTTTCTGAAAGCCACATGCCTTGGGCTTCCCTGCCGAAACGCCTGTTGAAATCATCCAAACCCCACAGGATTTGGGTCCTGGCGTCTTCCTTGGTGCAGAGTGGGAGTATCGAGTGGTTGAAAGCTTGGGCGATGGCATTGCCCCAGCCCAACCGTTGCACACTTTGTCGGTCGGCTTCCAGGATCAGGTCATAGGTCTGGGGGTGCTCTTTTTGCATCCAGGAAAGCAGGGTGGGGCCGAAGTTGAAGCTCAAGTATGCATAGTTGTTGGTCATGCTGAGGATCCTGCGATACGCCGATAGATAGCGTGAGTGGCTGTTTGCGCTGTAGCAATCAGCATGGATCCGTTCGTTCCAGTCCGGGTAGGGGCTGGCAGAGAGCTGCTTTCCTATGATTCCGGTCTGGGGGTTCTCTCTTGGGGGCTGGTAAAAATGCCCATGAAGAATGAGTGAGGTTTTCTCTTTTTGCAGTGTTTTCATATAGCAGGCCGAAGTATAGCATAGCGTTCCAATCGATAATAGATGCATCTTGCTCTTTAGTCCTTTCTGTTCGAGAATATGATGATAGGAGGAGCTTATGAGCATTCATATAGTTGCTGATCCCTCGAGCATTGCCTCTACGGTTCTTTTGCCCGGCGATCCGCTGCGTGCACGTCACATAGCACAAACCTATTTGACCGATGTCACCCAATATAACGAGATACGGGGTATGTACGGCTTTACCGGCTACTGGCAGGGCAACAGGGTCTCGGTGCAAGGAACCGGAATGGGAATGCCCTCGTTCTCCATTTATGCAAATGAACTGATCGATTCGTATGGAGCTAAACGGCTTGTTCGCGTGGGAACCTGTGGAACCATGAGTGAAAAGCTCAAGCTCAAGGACATCCTGATCGCCCAAGCCGCCGACACCGACAGCGCCATCAATAAAAGCCGTTTCGGTTCGTATCAATTTGCCCCGACGGCTTCGTTTGAACTGCTGAACAAGGCATATGGGCATGCAAAGGCGGCAAAGGTTGGCTTTGCCGTGGGAAACGTGTTTACAAGCGACCAGTTCTACGATATGCATGGTGAACAAAAAAAAGCCATTGCCCGATCGGTGGGGACCATGGCCATCGATATGGAGACGTGCGAGCTCTACACCCTTGCCCGTCTGAAGGGAATCGAGGCTTTGACGCTGCTGACTGTCAGCGACTCCTTGCTGACCGGCGAGCAGGTCAGCCCAAAAGAGCGGCAGATCACCTTCAATGCCATGGTGGATCTAGCCCTGCTGACTCTCTTCGACTAAGGCCTTGTATTATACTGTGTTGACTAAGACGGATGATTCTTTTACGATTGAACGAAAGACCATCCGTTTGGATGCATTGCGGGAGTAAGCATGATTCTCATCAATATTGATTCCTTGTCTACTACCGAGCTGCAGTACATTGCCCAACAAGAAGGGCTTGCTACCTGGCAGTCACTGGATCGAGAAGCGCTCATCGATGCTCTTGAGGAGGCATTCGAAGACCAGGATGATGAAATACCTGCTGCTTTGAAAGGTAAGATCAACCGGAACCGATATTGCAACTCCCTTACCGATTACCGTGGAACCATGCAGCATATCAATGGGTTGCCCGGGGTCGAGGAGCTTCCTGAAAGTTACTTTGACACATCCATCCATCTGTTGCTTCGCGATCCCCAATGGGCATACGCCTACTGGTCTCTCTCACAATCGGCCATGCATACCGTATTCGGCGAGCAAGGGGAGCTGGACGGATTTCTTTTTTTGCGGGTGCAAGAGACAGTGCTCGACACGAACGAGATTAAGACCTTCGATATCGCTATTACCAGTGAGGACACCCAGTGGAACATCAACCTGCCGAATATGGGTTCCTCCTATCTGGTGGACTTGTGCTACCGCGACCACAAGGGCAATGAGATGTCTCTCGCTCAGAGCAAAAGCGTGGAGACTCATTCCTCGTACTGGCAAAACAATGGAGAACAACTTGCTCTGGACGAAGACCTGTTTACGATTCATTTTTCCTCCTTGGTGACCAAGGAAGGGGAAATTGTTGACAATGCAGTGATTCGTGATATCGCTCAATTCTTGAGCAAGGGGGTGCTCTAATGCCTGCCAATTCCGTTGTATTCATCCTGAATGCCCATCTTCCATTTGTACGTCATCCCGAATACCCCCGTTTCCTTGAGGAAGACTGGCTGTTTGAATCCATCAGTGAGAGCTATCTGCCCCTTTTGAGGATGTTCAACAAGCTCAAGGCGGACAAGGTTCCTTTCAAATTCACAATCAGTCTTTCTCCGACCCTGTGCTGCATGCTTACCGATCCCGTCCTTCAGGAGCGGTTCGTTCAATATGAGGAGCGGCTCATCGAGCTTGGAGAGAAGGAAGTCGAGCGTTGCGGCAACGAACAACCGGAATTCCTGGAAATGGCCCAATTCTACCTTGCCCAGGCAAAGCAGAACCTCTCCGATTATCAGGACCTCTACCGTACCAATATCCTCGATGGTTTCAAGGCCTTGGAGACCTCCGGGCATCTGGAGCTTGTCACCACCGCAGCAACGCATGCCTACCTGCCGTTGTACACCGAGTACCCGACGGCCATCAATGCCCAGATCGAGCTCGGTGTACAGTCGTTTTTGACCACCTTCGGTCATCTTCCCAAAGGCTTCTGGCTGCCTGAGTGCGGCTACTACCCGGCTCTGGAGGAAAATCTCAAGTACCATGGGATTTCCTGGTTCCAAACGGCAAGCCAGAGCATGCTGCTCTCCCCCGACAAGGTGCAGTACGGTAATTATCGTCCAGTGCGATGTCCCAACGGTGTTGCCGCTTTCCCCCGTGATTTCCAAGGAACCAGCTTGGTCTGGTCCAACACCAGCGGCTATCCGACCGACAAGGCCTATCGGGAGTTCTATCGCGATATCGGCTACGATCTGCCGATGGAGTACATCAAACCCTATATCCATGAACCGTCAGTCCGTGTCTTCACCGGATACAAGTACTGGGCGATCACCGGCCACACCGACCAAAAGGTGCCGTATCAGCGCTCCGAAGCGCAAAAGAGAGTAGTTGAACACGCCCACAACTTCATCTACAACCTGAAAAAGAAAGGACGGCAGCTCTCTTCTGCCATGGGCGTAGCCCCACTGTTCACCCTTGCCTACGATGCCGAACTGTTCGGCCACTGGTGGTTTGAGGGAATTGAGTGGCTTGATCAAGTCATCCGTCTTGCCGCAAAAGAAGGTGAGGAGATCTCATTGGTCACTCCTTCGCTTTTCCTTTCCAAAGAGGGTACCAGTCTGCAGACTGCACGGCCTGCCTTCTCGTCCTGGGGACAAGGCGGGTACAGCGCAGTATGGCTTGACGGCTCCAATGCATGGACCTATCGTCACATCCACAAGGCCATCGAACGGATGGAGGAGCTTGCAGTCAGGTTCAACGACCAGATCAGTCTCAAGCAGCGCTTCCTCAACCAAGCCGCAAGGGAGGTCCTGCTCGCCATGGCCAGCGATTGGCCGTTCGTCCTGTTCAATAAGAGCAGCACCGCGTATGCCGAAAAACGGGTACGCGACCATCTGAGGAATTTCAACGTGGTCTATGGGAATATGTGCAAGAATGCAGTCAATACCGAATGGCTGGTGAAAGCTGAAAAGCGAGATATCATCTTCAGCGATATAGATTACAATATCTTCAATCCAGACCGATAAGCCCCTTTTTTCTGATTTCTCAGCCCTTCTCCAACCGGGGAGGGGCTTTTTTGTGTACCGACAAACCTCCAACATTGTAGGAATAGGCTTACACCTGTTAAGCATGGCAGGTGAATTTTGTTGTGTTTGGACGGTGAAAGGGGGAGATCATTGGTTGTGTACTGGTGGTAAGAAGTGTACATTAATGGGTACAAGTGGGAAAAAATCCCAACATTGTGGGAATCACAGAGGAGCAAAGGCATGTTGACTGGTGAATTTTACAACACCATAGACGACAAGGGTCGCATTCTCATTCCCTCCCGATTGCGTACAGCACTCGATGGAGATGCCTTGTATGTGACCCGCGGCCTGGAAAATTGCCTGTGGCTTATGCTCCCAACCGATTTTGAGAAATTGAAGAACACAATCATGAACGGCCCGGGTTCGATGTTCGACCGAAAGTTGCGCATCCTGCAGCGGGGCATGATAGCACCTGCACAGCTGTGCGAATTTGACAAGGTCGGAAGAATCAACATTCCCGCAAGCCTCAGGGAGAGCGTAGGACTCGGTATGAAAGAGGAATCGGTGCTGCTGGGAACCGGCAACTACTTGGAGCTTTGGAACAAGAGCGAGTATGAGCAATACTTGCACACAAGCATGGGCGAATTCCTCGACGCCGCCCAATCGCTCAGCGAAATGATCAGGGAGGAACAATAATGGAGTACGTGCACTATCCAGTCATGGCCCAAGAAATCCTCCAACATTTGGTTGTCGGCAAGGACAGCGAAGCCATCATGGTCGATTGCACCTGCGGCGAGGGGGGGCATACCCATCTCTTTCTCTCAACCTATCCAAAGCTGACCGTCATAGGCCTCGACCGTGATTCGGCCATACAACAGAAGGCTATTGAGCGGATGAAGGAGTTCTCCGGCCGTTTCATTCCAAAGAATATGTGGTTCAACGATTTTTTTGACCAGGGGGAGGAGCAGGTGTATGACTTGATTCTCTTCGACTTGGGAATTTCCAGCTTTCACTATGAAGAGTCGCAAAGGGGCTTCTCGTTCCGCAAGGACGAGGCCCTTGACATGCGCCTCGATGAGCATGCCCCGATCAGTGCGTATGACGTGGTGAACGGATACCAGCAAGAGCGGCTTGCCGATGTCATCTTCAACTTCGGTGAGGAACGGTATTCAAGGCGCATAGCCAGGGCCATCGTTGAAAAACGCAAGCTTGCAAAGATTGCAACCAGCGAAGAACTTGCATCGATCATTTACAAGGCGGTTCCAGCCAATTACCGGTATGGTCACATACACCCGGCGACGCGGACTTTCCAGGCCATCAGGATTGAGGTGAACAGGGAACTTGATCGGATCGAGCCGGCGCTTCGGGGGGCGGTGAAGGCTTTGAAGAGCGGAGGGCGTTTGGCGGTCATAAGCTTTCATTCGCTGGAGGACAGGCAGGTCAAGTGGCTGTTCAAGGGAATGGCTGAAGGCGATGAGCCGACTATCCGTCTTCTTACCAAGAAACCCCTGATCCCGAGCGATCAGGAACGAGAGGAGAATGCAGCAAGCAGGAGTGCCAAACTGCGCATCATAGAGAAACGCTAAAAGGGAGTGGGATATGGGCAACGACTGGTATACTACTGATCTGAAGCAACGACCGACGCACAAGCAGAGTGGAACACGGCATGTCGAGCAGCTGGTCATCATTCTTATGTTGCTCTGTGTCATGGGAGCCATTTTCATGCCCCTGTGGCAACAAGGTGTCAACCGTGCCCTTGAAGTTGAATATCAGACATTGCTGAAGAACCGCCAGGTATTGGAAGAGGAGCAACAGGTCCTCAAGGCCTCAATAGCCAGCCTCAGCATGCCGGAGGCACTTGTGCATGGTGCATGGAAACAAGACATCGAATTTAAGCCGATCAAGGCCGAGGCTGTGGTGATGGTGGCAAGGAGCATGCTATGAGTAGTGGATACCAGCATATCGATGCATGCCGCTTCACCGCCGCCTCCATAGCACCGTTGATGCACGCTGATTGCCTGAACGCAAACACCACCCTCATCACCGATGTGCAGATCGATAGCCGTGCCTGCACCAAGGGATCTCTCTTTTTTGCCTTGAAAGGCGAGAAAAACGATGGGTTTTCATTCCTTTCGGATGTCTGTGACCAAGGCGCTGCAGCGGTGGTGGTGCCCAAGAGCCGTGCCAAAGAGGCGAGGGCACGTGTGAGCTGCCCGGTTCTTGCGGTGGATGACGTGCTGACGGCCTTGCACGATTTGGCACAAAGCTACCTGCAGCGCCTGTCGTCGGTCAAGACCATCGGAATCACCGGGAGCTGCGGAAAGAGCACAACCAAGGAAGCCCTTTCCAGGATAACAGCAGTCATGGGCCCGACTGCCAAGACACCGGGAAACCTGAACAGTGAATACGGCCTTCCCTTGAGTATGTTCGGGTTGCAGGAAGACTCCCGGTACGGGGTATTTGAGATGGGCATCGACCATGTAGGCGAAATGGACAGGATGGTCGGCACGCTCAAGCCCTCGATCGCCCTGCTTACCAACATCGGCATCTCCCACCTGGAAAAGATGGGAAGCCAAGAGGTGATCGCCGAGCAGAAAGCACGGATCTTCCATCCTGGCCTGGAAGCCGGGTTTGTCAGCAGCAATTGCTCCCATCTCGACCTGATCGAGCGTGTTGCAGGGAGGAATCTTGTCCGCTACGATTCCAATGAGATCTCTGCAATCGATCTCGGCCTCGACGGCTGGATGCTCACCTATGAAGGCCATACCTTCAGTGTGAAATCAGTAGGGCGTCACCTGCTTGAAGATGTAGTGGGGGCGATCAGGGTGGCTCGTTACCTGGGAGCAC
>NZ_DJGW01000103.1:25014-57366 GCF_002432845.1 Sphaerochaeta sp. UBA5836 | reverse complement strand
GACAGCTACAACGCAAGCCTCGATTCGGCCAACAGCATTCTCACCTACCTGTCCGGTCTCAGCTGGCAGGGCTCGAAGAAGGTGGTGCTCGGGCCTATGAAGGAGTTGGGTGCGCTCTCCAAGCAAGCCCATCGCATGGTTGCCCGAACGGTTGCCTCCTCGTCCTTCGACCAAACCTATTTGTATGGTGCAGAAATGGAGGAAGCCTCCCAGGAGTTGAGAGAGCTTGGATACCGGGGCGAAGTGAGCTATACCCGGGATTTTGAGGAGCTTGAAAGCATGGTGCAGAAGCACAGGCGCAGGGGAGACTTGTTCTTGCTCAAGGCCTCCCGGTCGGTTGCCATGGAGCGGCTGATACCCTCGCTGCAAAGGAGGTCGCTTGGATATGCCATCTAGATACCCCATGCTCCTGCTCTCCTCCTTTCTTGCGACCTTCGTACTATCGAAGGTCCTGTTGTCTGTAATCGGACAGAGCAAGGTTGCGATCAAGCCGGAGTTGCTGGGAACCCAGGCAGGGAAGCAAGGCACCCCGGTGATCGGGGGAATCGCCTTCTGCATGGGAACGCTGCTTGCCTCGTTCCTTGATCCTGCGCTGCTTGAGAGCGGGGTTGTCCATCCCTTGCTTGCCTTATTGCTTTTCGCCCTCATCGGATTCATCGATGATCGGATGAAAAGTCGTTCCAGCAACGGGGACGGCCTTTCAAGTCTTCTCAAGCTCGCCCTGCAATGTGCGGCGGCAATGGTGATGCTGCTGCTGCTTTACAACAGAAATTTGCTTGACACCTACCTGGACATCGGTCCGTTCGGCCTGGAGCTGGGCGTGTGGTACTATGGTTTTGCCTGCATGTACCTGTTGTACTTTGTCAACGCAGTGAACATCACCGACGGTCTTGATGCCCTTGCGGCAGGATCTGCCATGCCGCTTCTGGCTCTGTTGCTCCTGCTTGCCCATCGAAGCGGGATCTCCGCTTCCCCGGCATTGTCGGGGTCGTTGCTTGCCTTCCTTGTTTTCAACAAGAAACCCGCCAAGTATTTCATGGGCGACTGCGGCAGTCATGCCTTGGGCGGCTATATTGCCGTTTCGGCCCTTTTGATGGGCTATGAGGTGGTGATGTTTCTTGCCGGCGGGCTTTTCTTGGTTGAACTGGCCACCAGCCTGATTCAAATCATCTCCATCAGACGGTTTGGGCGCAAGGTGTTCACCATTGCCCCCTTGCATCATGCATATGAGCAAAAAGGAGTGGCCGAGGGACGTATTGTCTCCTCCTTCATCCTCGTCTCCTGGGCCTTCGCCCTGCTCTCGCTCTTGATAAGCAGGTGATGTGATGGATATACGACGCGAATTTGATGATTGGCAGAACCATGAACAAGCGATGGATGTGATGGGAGGAAGCTTGAGCGCTTTCACCTTCCTCTGCATCATCGTGCTCATCACCACCTTGGGGCTGGTCATGCTCTACAGTGCCTCGTACAACGAAGCCCTGATCCACGATCTTCCCCACTACTATTTCTTTACCCGCCAGTTGATGTTCGTATTGCTTGCCTTGGTTGCCTCCCTTGTCATCCGCTTCATCCCCCTCTCATTTCTCAAGGCATTGAGCTATCCGGTCCTGGCTGTCTCGATCCTGCTGCTTCTTATGACGCTTTTCACACCCTTCGGGCAGGAGAGGCTGGGATCGCGGAGGTGGTTGCAGATCGGGTCTCTGCCCTCTCTGCAACCCTCGGAGTTTGCCAAAATCGCCATCATCCTTTTTTATGCCACCTACTACCAAAAGGACCGCAGCGCGGAGTCCCCCGTCCGTCGTTTCGGAGCCCCGATTATTGTGAGCTTGGTCATCACCGCCTTGATTTTCGCCCAACGGGACTACTCTTCGGCCTTGCTTTTTCTTGCCCTCAGTTTTGCACTCCTGCTTGCCAGCGGTTTCAAACTTGGTCATCTGCTTGTTTTGCTCGCCTTCCTCGCAGCCCCCGCCTTGATCGCCATGTTCAGTCAGAGTTATCGGGTGAAACGGGTTTTCTCCTTCCTGTTTCCCGCCCTCGACCCTGCCGGCATGAATTATCAGGTATCGAACAGTCTGAAAGCCATCAGGGCGGGGGGGCTGTTCGGGGTGGGGTTGGGCAACGGACAATACAAGCTCGGCCTGCTTCCTGAAGTGCAGAGCGACTTTATTTTCGCATCCATCTGTGAAGAAATCGGTTTTGTCGGCAGCTCTTTCATTCTTGTTCTCTTTGCCATGATAGCCATCTTGGGATACAACGCTGCAAGCCGGATGGAAAGCCGGGACCGGTTTTCAAGCATCATGGCTTATGGCCTTACCAGTATGATCCTCTTCCAGGCCATCCTCAACCTGGCGGTTGTGACAGCCCTGCTGCCGCCGACCGGAATCCCCATGCCTTTCTTCAGCCAAGGGGGCTCCAACCTTTTCGTGGTTCTCTCCAGCAGTGCCTTGCTCTATCGGATCATGTTGATCAGCAGCGGAAAAATCCCGCTGCAGAAGAGCTCGCTGAAACGTGAAGAGCGAAAGTCCATCCTTTTTCCTGATGCGGGGAGCCTGTCATGAAACCGGTGGCGATCAAGGTGAAACTGACCTTGCTCATCCTTGTATTTGCCATCATCCTGGGCCTGTTGCTTCTCCAATCGATACCCGCCTTCAACCTTCGTACGGTCCAGATTACGGTAGAGGGAGGCAGCGGGGAAGTTCCCGTAGAGGCGAAGCAGCAGTTGGCTTCATTGGTGGGTGTTTCGCTGTTCTCCATCAACATGATGAAACAAAAAAGAGCGCTTACGGACATTACCGGAATACAAAAAGCGGACCTCCGGCGAAAACCGCCCTCGACCTTGCAGGCTACTCTGCATCTTTTTGATGCGTCGGCGGTAATCAGGGAGGAGGATGGAGGGCAGGCCTATTTGGTTGAGGATCATCATTTGAGGAAGCTGCATCCTGATGATGTATCCGCTTGGCAGAAAGTCGTCGTCACCATCGAGGTGCCCGCTTCCTATGCACACATGATGGCAACGTACTCGGTTGACGACTCGTTTCTCCACGTCATGCAGCTGGCAACCTCGCTTGAGGGAAAAACCACCTTGATAACTAAGATAAAATACGATAATAATAGTAGTAACAGCTTTGGAAAGATGGTTCTTGAACTCTCGTCCCTGAATGCCCAAATTTGGGTGAGGGAGCCTGTAGGGGCACCGCAAATACATGCGGCTGTCTCGTTGGTCCTGCAGGACCAAAAAGATTCCCTCTCTTTCCTCAGCTCGGAAGCCAGGCGTTACGACCTCTATCGTGAAGGTTTGGTACGCAGGTGGTGAGACCGACCAGAAGGGGGTTGCTGTAATGGCTGGTGAAAAGATGTTGATGGGATTGGATATCGGCTCGAGCCGGACCAGATGCGTAATCGGCTCGGTGAGCCGGGACGGCCAACTGATGGTCGACAGCATCTGCGAACATCCGAGCGAAGGGGTTCGTGCCGGTTCAATCGTCAATATTGAACAGACTTTGAAGACCATCCAAACCGTAATCAACGAGGCCGAGTTGCAAGCCGGGGCTGAAATGAACGAGGTGATCATCGGTATCGGTGGTGAAAATGTCGTCGGGATCCCCAGCACCGGAGTGGTCGGCATCAACAGCAAGGATCAGGAGATCAAGCGGGAAGATATCTTCAGAAGTCTTGAAGTGGCCCGGGCTTTCGAGCTTCCCCAGGATCGGGAAATTCTCCATACCCTGGTCCAGGATTTTCAGATCGATGGACAGATGGGCATCAAGGACCCGATCGATATGCTCGGCCACCGGCTGGAGAGCCGGGTGCTCATTGTCACCGCTGCATCCTCCATCTGCCAGAACGAACGAAAGTGCATCCAGCGTTCCGGCCTATCCGTGCAGCGCTTGGTGCTTCAGAGCCTTGCCGACTCGGAAGTCGTGCTCAGCAGTGAAGAGAAAGAGATGGGGACGATCCTCATCAACATTGGAAGCGGCATCACCAATATGATCGCCTATACCAACGGGGCTCCGGTGTATACCGGAGGCGTCAACCTCGGCGGCGAGGCGGTAACCAACGACATTGCCTATATTTTGAACAAGACGAGAGCTGCAGCTGAACAGATCAAGTGTGAAAGCGGCCACAGTTACGTTCCTTCGGTTTCCAGCGATGAAATGATTCTTATTCCTCAGGTAGGCGGTCTTCCCGCCATCAAGATGCCGAAGAAGGAACTGAGCAAGGTGATCGAGCCCCGCATGGCTGAGATTTTCTCCCGCTTGCAAAGCGACTTGGAGAAAGCCCAAATCCAGGGCTCGTTCGGTGGAGGGGTGGTGCTTGTCGGCGGCGGGTCCCTGCTCAGCGGGGTTACCGAACTTGCCAGTGAGATTTTCCGTCTTCCCGCCCGCCTTGGGTTTCCCGAGGCCATCGGGGGATTGGACCGAAGCTATATAAGCCCGCAGTACACAACGGTTCTGGGGTTGCTCAAAAGCGAGGCCCGGAAGGTGCGTGAGACGGGAACATCCACCCGCTCGCGCAAGGAACGGGTGCACCGAAAAGAGGGTGGGGCCGCCTCCAAGCTCCGTGGATTTTTCAGGACTTTGTTTTAAGTGAAGCCGAAAGGCAAAGGAATACGCTATGGATTTTGGAATGTTTGAAGTAGAGGATATGGTCCAGGATGAACAGGCTACCTCTACGATCATCAAGGTAGTCGGCGTGGGGGGGGCTGGCGGCAATGCAGTCAACCGTATGATCGCCAGCGGCTTGAAAAAGGTACATTTTGTTACCATGAATACCGATATGCAGGCCCTTCAGCGTTCCAACGCCCAGATCAGGATTCCTATCGGCAAGGAACTGACCGGTGGCTTGGGTGCAGGAGGCGTGCCCGAGGTGGGGGAGAAGGCTGCCCAGGAGAGCAAAGAGGACATTCGACGCGAGATCGAGAATGCCGACATGGTGTTCATCACCGCCGGCATGGGAGGGGGAACCGGCACCGGTGCAGCCCCGATTGTTGCTGAAATCGCCAAGAGCTGCAACGCCCTGACCGTGGCTGTGGTCACCACACCCTTCGCATTTGAAGGCAAGAAGAAGCTGATGCTCGCCCAGGCGGGAATCGAGAAGCTGCGCAAGCAGGTCGACACCCTGATTATCATTCCCAACCAGTACTTGCTGAAGGTGGTGGAGAACAATACACCGATCAAGCAGGCCTTCCTCATGGCCGACGAAGTGCTGTATATGGGTGTTCAGGGCATCAGTGAACTCATTACGGAACCCGGAGAGATCAACATCGACTTTGCAGACGTACGTACCGTCATGAAAGGCAAGGGTGATGCCTTGATGGGAATCGGCTTCGGCGAGGGGGCGAACCGTGCTGTGGATGCCGCCAGGCAGGCCATCAGCAATCCGCTTCTGGAAAATGCCAGCATCGAGGGGGCCAAAAGCGTATTGGTCAACCTTGCAGGCAGTGACTCCCTCACCTTGCAGGAGTATCAGGATGTGGTGGAACTGGTTACCGAACGGTGTGCCGATGATGCTTTGATCATCGCCGGTCAAGCCTTCAACCCTGAGCTCGGGGACCGCATCAAGGTGACTGTGGTTGCAACCGGGTTCGAGAGGAAGGAGGATGTCGTGGGTGCAGAGCTTGCAGACATCGACATGGTAAAACGACGATATGCTACCGCAAAGCGGGAGGATGGCAAGAGCGAGGAATCATCCCAGCCTGCAAAGAAGAGTGAGGAGCAGAGCGAAGTCGCCTCCATTCAGGTGAACCGGTGGCAGGATTTGCAGAAACAGCTAGGCAAGGGACCAAACACCAATGCAAATGATTACACCATCCCCGCCGTTCTTCGCTACTCACGCAATAAAGCGGATGACAATTGATCATGAGCAATGCATCCGACTTGCTTTTGATCGACGATTATACAGATTATCTGGCCATGCAGCGTCGCCTTTCGGAGGCGACGCAGTCTGTATATACCCATGAGGTCACGCTTTTTTTGGCTTCTGGAGTCGATTATGAGAAGGTGGGCGCAAGTCACATTGAGTCCTATCTTGTAGAGCAGGTGCAACTTCGCCGTTTGAGCGAGCGAAGCGTTGCCAAGATGGTATCGGCATTGCGATCATTTTTTTCGTTTCTGCAGTTGAGCAAGATCAGGGAAGACAACCCGGTGTTGATGATCAAGCGGGGACGGCAGCAGCAGAACCTTCCCCAGGTGGCGAGCATCGCCCAGGTGGATGCCCTGCTTGACAGCATCGACACTGCCGACGCTCTTGGATTTCGCGATCGAACGCTGTTCGAGCTCATCTACTCCTGCGGACTGCGGATCAGTGAGGCATGCGACTTGGAAGTCTCCGATTACCAAAGGACCAGCATCCGGGTTATAGGAAAGCGGCATAAGATCCGCATCATCCCCGTCGGAGAGGTCGCCCGCAGCTGGGTTGATGCATATCTGAAGAACGTACGGGAGCACCTTGTAGGAATGCGTGGTTCGACCAAGGCGTTGTTTGTGGGAAGGCGGGGCCGGAAGTTGACCAGACAAGCCGTATACAAACGATTCATCGCTTACTGCGATGCAATCGGACTCGATGCAAAGGTGCATACCCTTCGTCATAGCTTTGCCACCCATCTCCTCGAAGGCGGTGCCGATCTGAGGAGCGTGCAGGAGCTTCTCGGCCACAGCGATATACAGACCACCCAGATGTACACCCATGTCGATACCAGGCAGCTGCAAAAAGCATACGAGCAGTTTCATACCGATGTCGAGGATGGGAACCAGAGATGAGTGTACTGTTCATATTGTGTCCCATCATCGCCTTTGGTTCGTTTGTCGATGCCATAGCTGGAGGGGGAGGCTTGATCACCCTCACCGCCTATGTTGCACTCGGCCTTCCCCCCCAGACAGCGTTGGGAAACAACAAGTTCTCCTCGGCAAGCGGTACCTTGGTTGCATCCATCCAGTACCTTCGACGGTCGCAGGTCTCCTTGTCCATAGGCCTGGTTGCAACCGTGACGAGCTTCATCGGTTCAGCGATCGGGTCTTTCCTTGCAAACCTGTATGCCGATACATATCTGAACTACCTTCTGGTCATCCTGGTTCCCGCCATCGCGCTTTTTATGCTGTTCAAACCCGATTTCGGACAAGCAAAGGAAAAAAGCCGCGTGCTTCTCTACGTTCTGGGCTCGATGACCGGCTTGGTGGTCGGTGCCTACGACGGCTTCTTCGGGCCGGGTACCGGCATGTTCCTTACCCTGATTTTCACTTCAGTCCTGGGAATGGATCTTCTGAAAGCCTGCGGAACTGCTCGAATCGTCAATCTTTCCTCAAATGTTGCAGCCCTTGCCATGTTCCTGTATCACGGGGTGATTGATTTCTCCATCGCCGTGCCTTGTGCGATCAGCGCCGTCATCGGGGGTTTCCTGGGCAGCCGGCTCGCCTTGAAAGTCGGGGTGCATGTGGTGAAACCGGTTATGCTTTTCGTTCTTGCCCTCTTGTTGGTGAAAGTCGCCGTTTCGCTGTTCTGAAGCAATCATCCACCCTCCAGTCCTTTGGGGGCATGAAACTCTCAACCCTTCTTTCCATCAGTCAGCTCTCCCTCGGGGCACAGGAGAAACTCAGCCTGGCCTCC
Organism: Sphaerochaeta sp. UBA5836; assembly: GCF_002432845.1. Taxonomy (NCBI): domain Bacteria; kingdom Pseudomonadati; phylum Spirochaetota; class Spirochaetia; order Spirochaetales; family Sphaerochaetaceae; genus Sphaerochaeta; species Sphaerochaeta sp. UBA5836. Next base: position 49,761 of record NZ_DJGW01000103.1, on the reverse strand, counting down.
AGCACTCCCTCTCGGGACGACTTGATTCATCTGGGTGCGAATACCGAAAAAACAGAGCGAATGCTTGCATTCCTTGCCCAAGGCAGCGCCCGGGTTGTCTTTTATGGAATGGAATGCTATCCAAAACAGTTCTACCTCCTTGAGAATCCCCCGTTTCGACTCATGTACACCAATGGCCTGCCCAATCAGGCAGAACGCATGCTGATGGTATGCGGGACCCGGTATCCCGATGCGCTTGCGAGCCAGAGTTCCTATGAGTTTGCCCTGGAGGCGGGAGCGAATGAAGTGACACTGGTAACCAGCAACAGCCGGGGTATCGACCGCAACTGCCTCTATGCACTGAAGGACAGCAACAGGGCGGCGGTTGTACTGTGCGATTGCGGGCTTGCCGCCAAACGCATCACAAACAATGCACTGCTGCGAAGTTTCTGTGCCATCTCAGCCTATGAGCCTGATGAGCAGGCCTTGTCGTTTCGATGCCTCAGTCGCAATGTCCTCTCAGCCGCCCTTGCAGAAGCTTGCGTAGTGATGCAGGCTCCATCCAAATCAGGGGCGATGCATTGTGCAACCTGCGCCCTCGATCTTGGAAAGGATGTCTATGTGCACAGCACGGGAACACGATGTGGCGAAGTGAATGCAGGCTCCCGTTCGCTCGTTGACATGGGAGCCGAGACCATTGATGGATATGCTGATGTAGCCATCAGGCAAAATTGGCCTGCAACAGTGCGGATCCAAGCCGGCTCATTGTACCGTTTCGGGCCCTCGTGCTATAGTCTGGGACATGCGTGAAGACTCTTTGATACCAACATTTCTCCAGACGCAGAAGAGTCTGAGAAGTCTCAGCGAACATACCCTGCTCGCCTATGAGCGGGACCTGTTGCAGTTGCAAGCCTATGTTTCAACGTTGGGCGTATCCCTGCTTCAGCTCACGCGCGAGGATGCACGCATGTATGTGCGTTACTTGGTCAAGGAGAAGCACTACTCCCAGGCGAGCATCAACCGCAAGATCAGCTGTGCACGCAGCTTCTACTCCTCATTGCTCAAGCATGAGGCAATATCCTCCAATCCCTTCTCCCTGATAGCGGTGCACCGCCGCCAGGACAGGCTGCCTTCGGTCCTTACGGTTCAAGAAACAGCGGCCTTGCTTGGTCTTCCGTACGCTGATTTTCCTTCGACCCGTGCCATGGTGGTGTTCACCCTGCTCTACGATACCGGATGCCGCATCAGCGAATTGCTTTCCATCCAGGAGCAGGACGTCGAATGGGAGCAGCGCCGGATTCGCGTTTTGGGAAAAGGCAGGAAAGAGCGGTATGTCTTCTTTACCGAACGCTGCAAGAACCTGATGACCTACTACCTCCACTTGAAACGGGAACGATTCTCCTGCCCGCATCTGCTCTGCTCGAACAAAGGAAAACAGTTGCCGATGAGCACGGTTGGTAGTATGTTTGCTGTGTATAGAAAGAGACTTGGGTGGCAAAAACCGTTCACACCTCATGTATTGAGGCACACCTATGCAACCCATCTTCTCGACAATGGGGCTGATATCCGTCTAGTACAGGAGCTGCTTGGTCATCAAAGCATCTCGACAACACAGATTTACACCCATGTATCACAAGAGAGGTTGGCCCGCGTCTATGAGTACAGCCATCCTCATGGAAGGAAACAGGATGAGTAGTTTTAAAGGAACCACGATTGTAGCAGTCCGCAAGGACGGGCATGTAGCTATAGCAGGTGATGGGCAGGTAACCGCCGGGGATACCATTCTCAAGGCGAATGCACACAAGGTCCGTACGTTGTATGACGGCAAGGTCATCACCGGCTTTGCCGGTACAACCGCCGACGCCTTCACGCTCTTTGAGTTGTTTGAAGCGAAATTGAAGCAGTTCAACGGTGATTTGACCCGTTCTGCCGTCGAGCTTGCCAAACAGTGGAGGGTCGACAAGCAGCTGCGCCAGCTTGAGGCCATGATGCTGGTAAGCGACGGCAAGAAGATTTTCTTGATAAACGGGGCAGGCGATGTGGTGGATCCCGAGCGGGATGCCATCGGTATCGGCAGCGGGGGCAACTATGCACTCAGTGCAGCCCTTGCGTACCTGGAGGCCGGCCCGACGATGAGCGCGGAGCAGATTGCCCGCAAGAGTGTGGAGATAGCAGCGAAGCTGTGCATCTACACCGACGATTGCATTCATGTAGAGGTATTATAAACGATGGCATATACAGCAAGCAGGAAGCTTGATGAACTCAAGCCTTCCGAAATAGTGAAAGAGCTCGATAAGTACATAATCGGACAGAAGCAGGCAAAGCGGACGATTGCAGTCGCCATTCGCAACCGCACCCGCCGCAAGCGTCTGCCGCTGGAGATCCGCGACGAGGTTTCTCCAAAGAATATCATTATGATCGGTCCCACCGGGGTGGGAAAGACGGAGATCGCCCGCCGTATTGCAAAGCTGTCCAACGCCCCTTTCATAAAGGTTGAAGCGACCAAGTACACGGAAGTAGGGTATGTCGGACGGGATGTCGAATCCATCATCCGCGATTTGATGAGCATCGCCGTGCAGCAGGTCAAGGCCGAGCTCGCCGAACGGGAGCAGGAAAAGGTTGCCCTCAGGGTGGAGGAGCGATTGTTGGACATTCTCCTTCCACAGGTGAAGGAAGACCCTTCGGTGGACATCATCCCGGTAGGCAGCAGTTATACCGACAGCCAGAAGACGACCCGTGAGCGATTTCGGCAGATGCTGCGCGACGGCAAGTTTGATGAGCGCGAGGTCGAGATAAACGTACAGAGCCGCAAGCGCGTCGGCATCGAGGTGCTTGGACAACCCAATATGGAGGAGCTGCAGGATGCGATGCAGAGCATCGGTTCCATTTTCGGAAACGGCAAAGGTCACAACCGCAAGCTGACGGTAAAGCGCGCACGCGAGATTTTCACCGAAGAAGAGACGGAAAAGGCAGTCGATACCGACCGCGCCATCGACGAGGCGAAGGAACGGGTCGAGCAGATGGGTATTGTCTTCATCGATGAGATCGACAAGGTCGCCAAGAGCGGCGGCTCGGGAGGCGGCATCGACGTCTCCCGTGAAGGAGTGCAGCGAGACATTCTTCCCATCATTGAAGGAACCAGTGTCTCCACGAAGTGGGGGGTTGTTGATACAACCCATATCCTGTTCATCGCAAGCGGAGCCTTCCATGTTTCAAAGCCCAGCGACTTGATTCCCGAGCTTCAGGGCCGCTTCCCGTTGCGTGTCGAACTGGATGACCTGAAGGCGGAGGACTTCTACCGGATCCTGACTGAACCAGCCAATGCCATTACCATGCAGTATCGTGAATTGCTCAAGACCGAGGGGGTCCAGATAGTTTTCGAGGACGATGCCATCAGAAGAATCAGTGAAATCGCCTATGAGGTGAACTCCAATCATGATAATATTGGTGCTCGAAGGTTGTTCACCATCATGGAGAAATTGCTTGAGGACCTGAGCTTCAGTGCCGATGAACTCAGCGGTCAGACCATTCCCATTACCAAGGATTACGTGGATGAACGTCTTGGTGATGTAATCCAGAATCAGGATTTGTCGAAGTTCATCCTCTAGGAGTGCATTTGGAATTCTTGGATCTTGAAGCGAGTGATTATGAAAGCGCACTCAGGCAGGCCCGCAGCACATACGGGAATGCCGTGCGCATTCACACGCGAAAGGATTTTACCAAAGGTACGACACTCTCCAAGCAGAAGCGTTGCAGGATCACCTTCTATCTGGTGGACCAGAAGCCCCGGGCTGTTGAACAGGAGAGCGAACCTGCTCCTGCATTCGATGCTGAAGCCTGTTTGCAAAAGTTGCTTGCTTCCAACGATGTTCCGCCTGCCCTGCATGCATCGGCCAGGGAGCAGGTGCTTCTGAGCAAGGCAGGGCACACCCAAGCCGAAGTAGAAGTCGGCCTCTTGCAATACTTGTTCGAAGGGGTGCAGTTCGAGGATGAGATAGCTGCTCGATTTGCTGTATTCGTCGGGGCTGCCGGAGTGGGGAAGACCACCACATTGATCAAGACAGCCCTGTATCTGCGGGCTCGGAAAGCGAGAAAAGTCGCCTTGCTGACCCTCGATACCAACCGAATCGGGTCACTTGGGCAGATTCGTCAATTCGCCCGTGAGTTTGCACTTCCCTTGTTTGAGGCCCCTTCTTTCAAGGCATTGGCAGGCTTGCTGCCTGAATTGGATGCATATGACCATGTTCTGGTTGATACCTGTGCATTCAGTGCGAAGGATGAAGAACAAAAAATGCGCCAGAACGCCTTGTTGGCCATGATTCATGAACAATCCACCTTTCTGGTGGTGAGTGCCACGTCCAAGGAGAGCGATTTATCGGCCCAATTGCAGTACTTCTCCGACCAGCGCATGAAGGCAGTCATCTGCACCAAGCTTGACGAAACCAGCGGCATCGGAAACCTCTTGGGATTTGCCCGGAAGTCTGCTCTGCCGCTTCTCTTTCTTGCCGATGGCCGGACCATCCCCGACGATTTCCATATCGCATCCGCCTCGTATCTGATGACGCATCTGAAGGGTTTCAGCCTCGACCTATCCCAATTTTTCCCGGCAAATTAGCGAATTGCAGTATCCTTGGGTGTCAGCTTTCCCTGGCTCACCAGGGTCTGGACAAGGTTTGCTATCGCAGGTGCGGCAATGTTTGAACCCCAAATGGTATTGCCCTTGGGATTTCCGGCTCCGATGTAGATGATGTATTTGGGATTCTCGATGGGTACCATTGCAAGGGCCGAAGCCAAGACAGTCCCATCCTCATAGCTGTTGGTTTGCGGGTTGAGAATCTGAGCGGTTCCTGTCTTCACCCCGATATCAATGCCGCTCACACGTGCATGCACCCCTGTTCCTCCTTCCTCGGTAGCAGTGAACATGCCGCTGCGGATGAGGTTTGCAATTTCACTGTCCAAGACGGTATCGAGCACCACCCGCTGCCGCTCATAGAGTATGCTCCCATCTACCGGTGAAGTGCGTCGGAGAATCAGGTTTGGTTGCAGCAGTTCTCCCGAAGGACACAAGGCGGTTGCCGCAGTTGCAAGATGCAGAGCCGAAGAGAGCAGTTCCTGACCGAATGCGATGGTTGCCTGCGAACGTCCGCTCCAGGTGGACGGCAAGGCGATCTGCGAACGGGCCCGGGAAGGAAGGCCGATATCGTAGGAGCTGTTGAACCCCAAGCGCGACAGGGTGTCATAGAAAGCCTGCGGGTCGGTCTGCAGTGCCCAGTGGACGATGGCCCCGTTGCAGGATTTGCTGATCATCGTCTTAGGATCAACCTGGCCGTGAACTGCGGTGCAGTTGATGGTGATGTTGCTCGCCCCGGCTTTGAAGGTGTAGCTGCCGTCGCACTCAAACGGTTCGCTTGTCTGTGCCTGTCCGGCCTTGAGCACCGATGCAAGACTGAAGAGCTTGAAAACCGACCCCGGTTCAAACAGGTGATTTACTGCATGGTTCTTGCGCTGCTCGGCATTGGATGATGAGAGATTGTTGATATCGTACCAAGGGTAGCTTCCCATGCCCAGAATGTCGGCGTTTGCAGCATCGAGTACGATTGCCATTGCGTAATCGGGATTGTGCTCGTCTGCAATCTGCTGAAGCTGGACATCCAAGGCATATTGGATGTCCAAGTCGAGGGTGAGGGTTATATCCTGCCCGTAGGTGACGAGGGCTTCCCCGATTTCCGGGTATGGGTTCAGATAGGACTCCTGGCTGAGCTCGATTCCCTCGATGCCTTCCCCCTCCGTATTGGTGAAACCTATGGTTTGTGAAGCATGAAACTGGGCGGGGTAGGTTCTTCCTATGCGTTTCTCGACATTCACCTGACCTTTGAGCGAGTATTTTTGGATGGCATCCAAAAGCGGTTGTACCATCTGCTCGTCGATGCGCTCCTTGATTTGCGCATAGGTGGTATAGGAGGCTGCCTTGTTCTGGATTTCCTGGGGATTCATCTGTACGAAGGGGGCTATGACTTCACTGACCAGCTGCAGGTCCTTGACGGCATTCAGGTGAAGATAGACTCCCCAGTAGGGGGTTTGTATGGCGAGAATCCTCTGGTTTCGATCATAGATGGTGCCTCTGACTACCTGCTTTGCAACGTTTGGATTGGTATATGTTTTGACCACAGTTCGGTCGAAAAGCATTAAAAACCCCAATCTGAGGAGAAGAATTCCTAAAAATATGATACATAGGAGGCACAAGAGCCTGATATAGGAATGTTTTGGACTGGTAGCCATGATTGTTTTATACTACTATGTAGAAAAGGTAATGTCGAGCTATGGCAAAAGACTACTATGATGATATGCAGGAGCGGCCTTCCTGGCGTTCACGCTCAGATGGGCAGCGAACAAAACCCAGCCGTGGTCTGATTTGGACCATCGCATTGGGTATAGCCATCTGTGTGGTGGTCATCGTCATTTGGTATCAGTTCTTTCCAGATCAGACAGGAAAGAGCACTGAAGGCCCAAAGGCGGTTGTCGAAGTGCTGCCGCAGGTGGAGAAGATCAGTGATGCCCCCGAGGTATCGGCAGTGGTAGCCCCCCCTGCGGATGTCACACCGGCTCCAGCCGTCGTTTCACCCTCCGATGCCGCGGTGGTCGACACCCAGGCCCGGTCGCTTTCCGACCGACCGGCACCTGTACGTTCCTCCAGCTCGCTCACCGTCCAGTATGCCGACCACTTGGTTGCTGCAAATGAGGATCTTGCCACCATTGCAGCCATGTACAATCTGAAAACCCAGACGCTGATCAGTGTCAATCAGATACGAAACATCCAGGCCATCCGCGAAGGAGTCACCCTTCGGATCCCGGACCGTGACGGACAACTGTATACCGTTCGCGAGGGGGATATGCTTTCCACCATTGCACGCAAGTACAGCCCCTCGCTCGGGTGGAAAACGTTGCAGGAGATCAACGGCCTGAAGAGCGAGAACATCCTTGTCGGCCAGCAGCTGTTCATCCCCGATACCTCCTCGACTGCCACCAACCAACTTGCCGATGTAGCCCCGATCCAGTTCCAGAAGCCTGCTTCAGGCACCATCACCACACTGTTCGGCCAGCCCTACATTAATCCGGCAACCGGAATCAGCGAGAGCATCAGCGGCATTCTGATCGTCGGCAACTGGGGTTCGGCCGTTGTCGCCTCAGCCAGCGGCCAAGTTGTGGATGCCGGGTATGAAGTGAAGGGCAGGGGGCGGTTTGTCGTACTCAGCCATGAAGGCGGTTACCGGACCAGTTATCATCATCTGGAGAACGTGGAGGTGCGCATCGGCATGACGCTCTCCAAGGGTGATACAATCGGCAGCATTGGAACCAGCGGTACTTCATATGAACGCCCCACGCTTTTCTTCAGCATCGAGCAGTCGGGCATAGCACTCGATCCCATCCAGTTCTTCTAAAGCGCAACAAAAAGGACCGGACTTCACGGTGCCTATGCATTCCTTCCATGACAGTGTTTGTATTTTTTCCCGCTCCCACAGGGACAGGGATCGTTGCGCCCGACTTTGGGTTGGTCGCGCCTGATGGTGACGGGGGCCACGTCGCCGCCTCCCTGTACGCGCCTGGCATTGTGCGCCTCTGAGGCGAAAGCTCCTTTGGCCGTGTGCGATTCCACCATTTTCGCTTTGCTGCTTTGTCTCTGGTAGGATTGCTCGGGTCGGGTGATCTGCACCCGCACCAACGTCTGGGCCATGAAATGCTTGATGCCTTCGAGCATCTCGTTGAAGATTTCAAAGCCCTCCACCTTGTACTCCACCAAAGGATTCTTCTGTGCATACGAGCGCAGCCCTACTGCATCACGAAGATCCTCGAGTGCGGTCAGGTGGTCCTGCCAACGCAGGTCGATCTGCCTCAGATAGTTGAACCGCAAGAAATCGTTGAAAGGTTTTTCGCCGGTCAGGGCAACCTTGGAATCGATTTCCGTATCGATGCACTGCACCAGGTGCTTCTTGTACTCTTCGCTGGTGGCTTTCTCATCCAAGAGAGGAACTGAAAGCTGGAAGGTGGTCAGCATCTCAGATAGGATTTTTGATCCTTTCTGCTGCTCCTTTGCATCGGCGAATACTGCATCCACGATGGATGCACTTATCTCATGGCAGATAGCCCTGACGCGTTGCAGCAGATGCTCGTCGGTGAGGATGGCATCGCGCTCGGCGTAGATGAAGTTTCGCTGCTCATTCAGTACATCATCATAGTCGAGCAGGTGTTTTCTGATTTCGAAGTTTCTATCTTCCACCCGTTTCTGCGCTTTCTCGATGGCATTGGAGAGCATGCGGTGCTCGATCGGCTCTCCGTCCTGCATGCCGATTCTTCCCAGGATGTTTTTCAGGTTGTCCGAAGCGAAGAGACGCATCAACGAATCGTCCAGTGATACAAAGAAACGGCTGGCACCTGGATCGCCTTGTCGACCGCTGCGTCCCCTGAGTTGGTTGTCGATACGCCTTGATTCATGTCGCTCGGTTCCCAGGATATAGAGTCCGCCAAGAGATTTCACCTCTTCATAATCCTTTTTCCAGGAGGGGTAGACCTCCTTGAGGGCCTGGGCGAACTCCTCGGCGGTGGCCTCGGTGCCGCACAGCCTTCTTGCCCTCGCATCGATGCTGCCGCCGAGCTTGATGTCGGTTCCACGACCGGCCATGTTGGTTGCGATGGTGACGGCACCCTTTGCACCGGCTTCCTCGATGATCATGGCCTCACGGGCATGGTTCTTGGCATTGAGCACCTCGTGCTTGATGCCCATGCGCCGAAGCAGCAACGAAAGCATCTCACTTTTCTCGATGCTGATGGTGCCCACCAAGATGGGCTGGCCGGTTTTATGAACCCGTTCAATCTCCTCGCAGATGGCCTTGAACTTGAATTGTTCGTTGTAATAGACCAGATCGGGGAAGTCCTGACGGATGATAGGCTTGTTGGTGGGGATGACCACCACATCGAGATTGTAGATTTTCAGGAATTCCGGAGCTTCGGTGTCGGCGGTGCCGGTCATGCCGCTGATCTTGTCATACATGCGGAAAAAGTTCTGGAAGGTGATGGTCGCCAAAGTCTTGTTCTGACCGAGGATCTTGATCTTCTCCTTGGCCTCGATTGCTTGGTGCAACCCGTCGCTGTACCTCCTCCCGTGAAGGATGCGGCCGGTGAATTCATCGACGATTTGCACCTGGCCATCGACTACTACATAATCGACATCGGCGCTGTAGAGCCTGAGGGCCTTTACCGCCTGGGTGACATAGTGGACATACTCAAAATTCTCATCGGCATAGATCGAGCCTTTGATGACGTGGTGCTTGTTGAGCAGCTCTTCCATATGAAGCATGCCCTGATTGGTAAATGAGACTTTCTTCTGTTTCTCGTCAAGCTTGTAGTCTCCGCGTTCCTCAAAAGGCTGTGCATTGCGCTCGAAACGGGCAAGCGGGTCTTGTTCATAGTAATCCCCGGTTTCGGGGTTCTTTTCACACTCGACCAAAAAGGAGGCGATTTTTGCAGCTCCCAGCACCTGGGCAGAATCGTCCTCGCTCTGGCCGCTGATGATCAGCGGGGTTCTTGCCTCGTCGATGAGGATGGAGTCTATTTCGTCGATGATGCAGTAGTGGTGCTTGGGTTGGATTTTCTCTTCGGCCGACCACTTCATGTTGTCCCTGAGATAGTCGAAGCCGAACTCATTGTTCGTTCCGTACGTCACATCCCTGCTGTAGGCCTTTCTCTTGGCCTCATTGTCCATATCGGAGAGAATGACTCCCACCGAGAGGCCCAAGAACTCATAAATGGGACCCATCCACGAAGCGTCACGACCGGCAAGGTAGTCGTTGACGGTGACGATATGCACGCCTTTTCCCTCAAGGGCGTTCAGATATGCTGCAGGAACGCAGGTGAGGGTCTTGCCTTCACCGGTTTTCATCTCAAGGATTTTCCCTTGATGGAGCACCACCGCTCCCATGATTTGCACATCGTAGTGACGCTCGCCAAGAACACGTTTGGCTGCTTCCCTGGCCAAGGCGAATGCTTTGGGCAACAAACTATCCAATGAGGCTCCCTCTTGCAGTTGTTTTCGAAACTGCTGTGTCTGCACAGGGAATTGGTCATCCGACAACGCCGAGGCCCAAGGTTCCTCCTTGTTTACCTGTTCAAGGAGGGGGAGTAATGAACGAAGGTCCTTGTCTTGCTTGGTTCCGAACAGTTTGGTGAAAAATGAGGTGCCCATGGATATCTCTCTTGCCGATAAAGATTGAGGAGCTTGGCCCCTCCTTGCTAGTATACTCATTCTCAAGATGCAAGAAAAGTGAAACCATGCGAAAAAGCTGGGACAAATCTACCCACACTGTATCAAGATGATACAAGTCACTAGTCGTTTCAAAGCCGTCGTGGTATAGTCAACCCATGATTGTCTGTTATACAGGGGGTGGCACCCTCGGTCATATCCATCCCGCACTTGCTGTACATGAAGTGCTTTCCAGCAGATCGGGATATCAGGCGTTCTGGATCGGAAGGGAAGACCGATCCGAGCGAGAGGCAGTCCAAAAAGCCGGCATTCCCTTCTTTGCCATCAGAAGCGGAAAACTGAGGCGGTACCGATCGCTTAAAAACGTGCTGGACATCGGCAATGTCCTGGTCGGGTGCATGCAGGCTTTCTCAATCCTGAGGAAAAGCAGGCCGGACGTACTCTTTTCCAAAGGTGGCTTTGTATCCGTACCCCCGGTTCTTGCAGCCTTTCTGCTCGGAATCCCGACAGTCAGCCACGAAAGCGATGCTTCACCGGGTCTAGCCACCCGCATCAACGCCCGCTTTTCCCGCTTCGTATGCGTCCCTTTTGTACAGGGCTTTGAAACCATCAAGGAAAGCAAGCGCGTGGTTACGGGCAATCCCATCAGGCAGGCCTTGGTTTCCAAGGCTGATGAACCGTACAAAGAGGGTGAACTTGAGTTCATCGGCAGGGACGACAAGCTCATCCTTGTCCTGGGCGGCAGCAGCGGATCGCAGCAGATCAATTCCTTGGTCCGCACCCATCTCGAGGAACTGACCCAAATGGCCTATGTATATCACCAGTGCGGGCCCAACGATGTGCAAAACCTGGTGCACGAGCGGTACACCGAGGTATCCTTCATCAACGACCTGCTGCCGATTCTCTTGAAGCGGGCGGATTTGGTCATCAGCCGCAGCGGGGCTAACACCATCGCCGAGCTTGCACTCTTTGGATGTGCCAGCCTGCTCATCCCATTGAGTCGTCAATACAGCAGGGGGGACCAGATCGACAACGCGCTTCGGCTTGCATCCCTCGGGGCATCCCGGGTACTGTTGGATGAGAACGACCTCAATCGATTCATCGAAGAAGTAAAAGACTTGCTGGACAGCCGGCAAAAGCGCACAATGCTCTCTATGAATATCAAGCAACTGGCACAAAAAGAGTGTGCACATCGTATCGCAGAGCTGCTTTGCAGCGTGAAGGAGTAAGGTATGCAATGGGGATTGACCATCGGTTCTGTGTATTTCAACTCGATTGACATCATTGTCTTTGCCCTGGCGATCATTGGAGGCATTGCCGACACCCTCACCGGGTTTGCCGATGCATTCTCCCACCGCAGCGGATACATCGTCGGCTTCTTTTCCGGTCTCATGTTCACGCGCATCATTGCCGATGTATTCAGCCAGTCTTTTTCCCTTCCCCCGCTCCTGTCCAGTCTCATCGCCTTTGTTCTCTTGTTCCTTATCGGATATGGCTTGATGCGCATAGTCGGCAATCTGCTGGAGACCGCGCTGAATGCCACAGGACTTCGTGCGGTGAACGGCTTGTTGGGATTTCTCTGGGGTGTGTTCGAGGTGGTTATTGCAGCCAGCGTGGTCATCTATGTACTGGAGCTGCAGAAAGCCTTCGACCTCTCGGCGATTTTTGATGCCAGCCAGTTTGTCCTCAACATAGTCAGGCCGTTGGTGCCTGATACCGTCCACTGGTTCTCCTCCTCGATGCAGGTTGCCCATGTTTGAATTGCTTGAGCCTTTCCAGAAATCCTTGGCTGTCCAGATGCGAAACCAAATCCAAGAAGGGACCTTCAGCCAGGTCAACCTGTTCGGAGGGCCCCGCTACAGCCTGAGGATGAGTTTCGCCTTGGAGGCGGCCCGTGTCCTTTCATGCAGAAGGCAGGGCATGAGCAATTGCAGTTGTGAAAGTTGCAGAAAATTTGCAACACTGGGTGAACCCAATGTGCTGATTGTCAGCCAACGAGACCATAAGAGCTTGATTGAGACACATCTTGATGCTTTTTGCCGGCTGTACAACGATTTTACCAAGATCGAGCTGATAAGGGCCATCCGCACTCTGCTTTTGCAGTATCATCCGTCCTTCAGCCCGGCAACGGCAAGCCAGACCTCCCTCTATGATGCAGCCTCCTCGGTCAACGAGCTGCTGATATCCCTCGGACAGGAACGGGAGATCGGGCAGAAGGAGGCGAAGAAGTGGGCCGAGGAGATTCGCTCCTCCTTGAAACCCTTGTATGCAGCCAATCGAAAGAACACCACGGTCACCATCGCCCAGGTGAGGGCGATCGATGAATGGGTGAACCAGACCGGCATGGGGTCGAATAAGCGGTTCATCATCCTGGAGGCGATGGAACAGACCAATGTCTCGGCCCGCAACAGTCTGCTCAAGATTCTGGAGGAGCCGCCCGAGGATACCTATTTCTTTTTGATCAGTGAGTTTCCCAACCGGATCATGAGCACCATTCTTTCCCGTGTCCGCAGGTATGTCTTCCCGCCTTTGGGAAAGGAAGCGGTCATGCTCTATCTTAAGCCGTACTACCTGCATGACAGGCAGTATGAGAGTCTTGAACAGTTCTACCTTGAAGGCGGGGGAATGGACCTGAACAAGAATCGCCAGATAGCCGGCATGCTCTTCTCCTCGGTGCAAAGCCGAAGGTACCTGCTCCTGCCCGATTTGCAGCAACTGCTTTCCAATGTGGATGATGTGGATGGCTACGAGTATGTCTTGCGTGCCTTGTTGGACAGGCTCGCAGATGCGTTGGAGGAGGAGAGCCTTTCGGCCGATCTGGCCTATAGGCTTTCGTCCTTGGTGAGCAGCAGTTACTCAGAGGCCCAGCTGTACAATCAGAACGGCCGGCTGATGCTTGAGGCCCTGTATTATCGGATGATGGAGGAGCGATGAAGAATTTTGTCCTGCGGGCGATCCAGAAAATCGACCAACTCGATACGAAGCAGATTGTAGACATCATGCGCTCGCAGGCCGACGATGTTGAAATGCTTGAGAACGTATTGGAGTCCATCCACGATGGTGTCATTCTCACTGACGAGAAATTGACGGTCCTCTATGCCAACTCCAACTGCCGCAACCTTGTTCCCATGGCACGGTTTCGTTCCTATGAAGGGATGGCGCTTGCAAAGGTGCTTGAGGACGAGCATGTGCTGAGGTACATCGAACTGAAAGTGCAGCGGAAGGCAGGCGACGAGGACAACGAGTTCACCTTCCAGAAAGGGGATAAGCTTCAGACGATTGCGGTGACCGTCTTTTCCTACAAGAGTAGTTCCGAACGCGTCCGGTCCTCCTACGTGGTCATGATCAGCGATGTCACCGAGCACAATGCCAACGAGGCCAGGCTTCGGAGAAGTGAGAATCTGGCTTCCATGACCACCATGGCGGCAGGCGTGGCTCATGAGATCAAGAATCCATTGGCAGCGATGGCAATCCATTTGCAGCTGCTTCGGAAGGCGTTCAGCAGGAAGGAATCCCTTACGCTGGATGATGCCCAGCGCTATCTGGATGTGCTCGATGAGGAGATCAACAGGCTCAACTCGATTGTGGTGGACTTCCTGTTTGCCGTCAGGCCGATGGATACCCGCTTGCGCCTGGGCCAGATCAGACGCACCCTTGAAGAGGTTGCCAAGTTCGTGGCGCCGGAGCTCGCAGAGCACCATGTGAAGCTGAAGCTTGACTTTCCCAATTCACTTCCAAGATTGGAGTACGATGAGCATCTGATCAAGCAGGCCCTGCTCAATCTCATAAAGAATGCAATGAACGCCATGGAAGGGGGAGGCATGTTGATCTTGCAGGCAAGGCATGACCAAAACCAGGTTTTGCTGAAAGTCATCGATACCGGAATCGGGATGGATGAGCAGACCCAGCTGAAGATATTCGAGCCCTACTTCACCACCAAGGCGACGGGAACCGGCCTGGGATTGACCGTGGTGTATAAGATCATGAAGGAACACAAAGGTGATATCACTGTCCAAAGCAAGCTTGGTGAGGGAACGACATTCACCTTGTACTTCCCGGTACCACGCAGTGAACGACTCGCGTTGGACAGCCAAGCCGTGACGGAGGCTGATTATGAAGCGTAACATCCTTATCTGTGACGATGAAAAGAATATCAGAGGCGGCCTTGCCCAAGCAATGGAGCTTGAAGGGTATGAGAGCATCGAGGCCGTCGACGGGCGGCAGGCCTGGGAGATAATCAACAAGACGGGAGTCGACTTGGTCATCACCGATTTGCGGATGCCCAACATGAGTGGCGAAGAGCTGTTGAAAAAGATCATCAGCGCCTATCCACGCATGCCGGTGATCATTCTCACCGGTCACGGGACCATCGAGACTGCAGTACAGGCGATGCGCAGTGGTGCGGTTGACTTCTTCACCAAACCGGTGGACCTTGATCGCTTGTCCTTGGTTGTCAAAAAAGCCCTTTCCGACACCGACCTGTATGCCGAGCATGAACGGCTGAAAGAAGAAGTCGAGCAGTTGAGAGCGCGCAACCGCTATGACCGCATCATCGGCAAAAGCCAGAAAATGGTGGAGCTGATGGATACGGTCAGCCAGGTGGCCCCGACCAAGGCATCTGTGCTCATCACCGGCGAGAGCGGGGTGGGCAAAGAATTGGTCGCTGATGCAATCCATGAGCTGAGCAACCGCAGCAAAGGGCCCTTTATAAAGGTGCATTGTGCCGCCCTCACTGCAAGTTTGTTGGAAAGCGAACTGTTCGGCCATGAGAAAGGGTCTTTTACCGGAGCAGTCAAGGAGAAGAAGGGACGGTTCGAGCTGGCCGACGGCGGAACGATTTTCCTCGATGAGATCGGGGAGATCGACGCCCAGACACAGGTGAAGCTTCTCAGGGTGTTGCAGGAGAGGCAGTTCGAACGGGTGGGCGGCGAAAAGCCGATCTCCGTTGATGTGCGTATTGTTTGTGCCACCAACCGTGATCTTCCCAAGGAAATTGAGAAAGGGAACTTCCGCGAGGATCTCTACTACCGCCTGAACGTGGTTCACCTGGACGTCCCCCCCCTGCGTGAGCGGAAGGATGACATCCCCCTGCTCATGACCAGTTTCCTGCAGCAGTTCAATCAAGAGAACGGCAGGAGCATCGAGGCGTTCTCCAATCAGGCCAGGCGGGCTCTTTTGGCGTATGATTGGCCCGGAAACATCCGCGAGCTGCGCAACTGCATAGAAAGTGCTGTGGTACTGGCGAGAACCACGGTCATCGAGGTCGAGGATCTTCCCTCTCATATCGGCAAGGCCCAGAACACCGGCAGTGTCTCCCTCGAGGTGGGCATCACCCTGGCCGAGGCGGAGAAACAGCTGATCATTTCCACCCTTGCCATGTGTGCAGGGAACAAGACGAAAGCGGCCGAAATATTGGGTATCGGGCGCAAGACCTTGCATCGAAAACTACAGGAATATCACATTGACGAAGCATGACATATACGAGATCTTCGACAAGGGAGGTCTGCTGGAGAAGCACTTCAGCGGGTATGAATACCGGGAAGGCCAGCTTCTGATGGCCGAGCTTGTCAGAGAGAGCTATGAGACCGGCGCCATTGCGGCAATCGAGGCAGGAACGGGCATCGGCAAATCCTTTGCATATTTGGCAGTGGCGCTCTATCATGCGATGAGCAGTCCTGATGAGCGGACAGTCATCGCGACCAGTACGATCAACTTGCAAAAGCAGCTCTATGAGAAAGATCTGCCGATGTTGTTTCGATATCTCGGGTTTTCATGCAAGACTGCTCTTGCTGTAGGGCGGGGCAACTATGTGTGCATCCACAGGTTCGTGCAGACCCGCAATGAGGCCAGCCTGCTCAGCCAGGATCCGCAAAGCGAGCTCTATCAGGTCGGGCAGTGGATGCAAAGCACGCAGACCGGTCTGTTTGCCGATTATCCTTCACGCTTGAGTTTCGAACTCAGGGGGGAAATCTGCTGCGATGGAGATTTATGTCCCAATCACAGCTGCGATTATTTCAAGGAGTGCTTCTTTTTCAAGGCAAAGGCGAAAGCAAAGGAAGCGAAGATCATCGTCACCAACCATCACCTGCTCTTCACCGATGCCCAAAGCAGGCATATCGGCGATGTCGGCTATGACGAGGAGATGATTCTCCCCCCGTTCAATCGTCTGATCATTGATGAGGCCCACAATATGGAATCGAATGCAACCGAGTACTTTACCGATGAGTACGATTCCAAGGAGATGCTGCGCCAGATTCACCGCATCCAGCGTACCGGCCGGTACAGCAGCAAATCGTTGCTTGAACAGGTGGGCGAGTACAGCACCGAGGCCGACATCATAGACCGCATCCAGGACGACATCCACCTGCTGATGCAGGAAGTGGGGACTTTGGATCAGTATCTGCTTGCCGTCTTTCAGAAGAACGACTTCCAGCCGGTGTTGATCAAGGCCGAGCAGCAGCATCGCCTGGCCGATTTTGTGAAGGCGGCAACTTCGGTAGCCGAGGCCAGTGGAAGGCTTGCAGCAAAAATCAACGTGTTTCTTGAGCACAACAAGGCTCCCGAGGAGTTGGATGCCAAGCTTGCCGAATTGAGGGTGCGGGGTACGAGAATTTCGATGATGAGCGAGGTGCTCACCCGTTTCTGCAACTTTGGGTTGTGGCAGGACGAGGTGCACTGGTTCAATGCCGAGTCGAACAACCGGGACCGTACCGTCCAGATTCGAATCACCCCCCTTTCCATAGCCGATTTGCTTGTCGATGCCCTGTTCTCCAAGCTGGAGACGGTGGTGTGTACATCGGCCACTCTGGACTTGAGCGACCAGTTCGCATTCTGGTCGGGCAGGGTGGGGCTTCCGTATGATGAGAGCCGTCCGTTTCTGAAAGGCATTTTTCTCTCACCCTTCGACTACAAGAGCCGCCTGATGCTGCTTACCCCCTCCGATGCGCCCCTGCCTGCGAAAGAGATGGAGGAGCCGTATATCAGCTATGTGGCGCAAACCATCTGGGATGCGGTACACAGTTCGGGAGGAGGGGCATTGGTGCTCTTTACCTCATACGTCATGCTCAAGCAGGTGAAGCGCATGTTGGAGTCCAGGTTTGAACAAGCCTCTCTTACCCTGTTGGGACAGGGGGAGCTCGACCGTTACACCCTGCTCAATCGCTTCATAGCGGAACAGGACAGCACCCTGTTTGCTACTTCCTCCTTCTGGGAGGGTGTGGATGCTCCCGGCAACACGCTGAGGATGGTGATTATTGTCAAGCTTCCGTTCGCCGTCCCTTCCGACCCGGTATTCAAAGCCCGCTGTGAAGCCATAGACAAGGCGGGCGGAAGTGGGTTTTATCAGTTGGCTTTGCAGTCGGCAACCATGAAGCTCAAGCAGGGTTTCGGCAGGCTTCTGCGCAGTACCGCCGACCGTGGGGTTGTCTTGATTCTTGACAGCAGGGTCATAACCAAGAATTACGGGGTGTATATGCTGCGCGCCCTGCCCGAAAGCTATCATCCGGAGACGGAGAGTGCAGGGCTGTGCACCAAGATTGAAAATTTCCTCTATGGTTGAGAATAAAAAAAGAGGTGGGAACTGCTTCCCGCCTCCTTGTGATTCCTGTGTCTGTATTACTCGATGATTGCAAGGATATCAGACATGCCAAGGATCAGATGCTCTTTGCCATCGATCTTTACAGAAGTTCCGCTGTACTTGTCGTGCATGACGCGGTCTCCTACCTTGACGGTCATTTTGACCTTCTCAGTCCCTTCACCGACTGCGACAACAGTACCGATCTGTGTCTTCTCCTGTGCTGTCTGTGGGATGTACAGACCGCTTGCAGTCTTCTCCTGCACCTCTTCAATTTTCACCAATACTCTGTCTGCCAAAGGCTTAATGGTCATTGTATGTTCCTCCAACCATAGGTAAATGTGGTAGTGTAATTACGAGGGCTTCGCCTTCGCTTCAGATAATATAGTCAAAAGTGGCAAGACAGGCAAGCTGATTTATACAATCAGGCAAGAACCTGTGAAGAACCTGCACAGTGCGAAAAAATCGCGCTCTTGGGTTGCCGTTATTGGGAGGCTTTACTATATTCTTTATACGATCAAAAGGGAATGTGAAATGGAAGCACAGCAAGAACAGAATACACAGCTTATGAAGCAGTCGGATTATGTGTTTCTCAGTGACAAAGCAAGCTTCGAGCAGATGTGGAGACACTTTTATAATCTTGCTTTCTTGTTTGCAAAATCCCAGGACTTGGCAAGCTGTCTCAACTGTTTCATAGACGTGTTTCTGATCAGGGGGAATGAGATGCACAACCCGGACAAGGATTGGCTTGATTTCTTCCGTCGTCAGTTTGCCATGTATCTGATGGGCAAGCGGCGAATCTCCTGCTCGCTGAGTGAAGGCGACATGATTCATGACTTCTTGAAGATGGAGTATGAACAGTTGAAAGAAGAGCTTGAGGCGAGTGAACTTCCTTTCGATCGTGAGAATCTGAGCCAATGGTTTGCTTCCATCGAGCTCGATTTCCCCTGGCTCGTAGGCGAATCTGAGCCAAAATGGTCGGTTGGCTGAACCAGATGGGGCATTATGGGTCAGAATATACCAGAAAACAGCGGGTTTTTCTCAAGCGTGTCAAAAAGAACCAATTTCTTATCTGTATCGTTGCCACTCACCGGTAAAATACACCATTGTAGATTTGTAAAAAAAACATAAAAAATTATATTAAAAAGAAATAGATATTTTTAAATAAAGTTGGCACGCTAGTTGCATTTACCTTTCCAACAACCCAGAAGGGAGAATGCACAATGAAAACAAAACGCGCCATGCTTAACAATAACGAAGATTCTTATGCTTATGACGATGCCAACATCCTGAGTATGTACCTCAAAGAAATCAACCGTATTCCGCTGCTCAGTGCAGAAGAGGAATTTGCACTGGCCAAGCGTGTGCAGAAAGGTGATGAATTCGCCCGCAAACGGATGATTGAATCCAACCTCCGCTTCGTGGTGAATGTGGCCAAGAAGTATCAGAATCAGGGGATACCCTTGGTTGACTTGATCAACGAGGGAAACATCGGCTTGATGACGGCTTTGGATAAGTTCGATCCCGACAAGGGCTATCACTTCATCAGTTACGCCGTTTGGTGGATTCGTCAGTCCGTCATGAAGGCCATTAATGAAAAAAGCAGGGCTGTGAGGCTGCCTCTGAACCGAACCAACGAGTTGATGCAGATCCAGAAGGCTCAGCGTTCCCTGATGAAAGACTTGAGCACCGAAGATCCAACCATGGAGGAAATCGGTACCATGACCGGCTTTGAGCCCGAGCATGTTTCCAGCCTGCTCTCCATCAGTCGTGATCTGGTCAGCCTGGATGCACCGGTTTTCAAGGATGGAAGTGCCAGCAGTATAGGGGACTTCATCGAAGATGAGACCCAGAATCCCGAACAATCATTGCTCGATGCTTCCTTGAAGGAGGATGTTCGGTCGTTGCTTGCCACCCTCAGCGACAAGGAACGGGAGATCATCGAGCTGCGCTTCGGACTGGAGGGAAAGACTCCCATGTCGCTGAAGGAAATCGGTGAATTGTACAACCTGACCAAGGAGCGAATCCGCCAGATTGAGAAAAAAGCCCTTGAGAGGCTGAGAAATCCTTCCAAGAGCAAGATGGTCGAAAGCTACATCGCATAACAGCACCGCAGGGTGTATCCATATAGATAGAAAAAGCCGGGCAACCTGAATGCTCGGTTTTTTCGTGTTGACAGGCCTTTGTCTGCATGGTAGTATGCAAACAGATAATTTGTATGCAAATTACTATATTCGTATACAAAAAGGAGGTATGCCATGCGAGCCAAGGATACTGCAAACCATGTCTATGCCTCGTTACGCAAGGAAATCCTGGCTCTGACCATCGTACCCGGCCAGTTGATGCGGGAACAGGACATCTGTGAGCGGTTTGAGGCCAGCAGGACTCCGGTCCATGTCGCGCTTGAGCGGCTTTGCGATGCAGGCCTGTTGGAATTTGTACCCTACAAAGGGGTGCGTGCCACCTTGTTGAAATTCTCGCACATCTATCAGACCATCCTGATGCGCACGATATTGGAGACCAAGGTTCTCATTGACTTTTCTCAACAAGCAGACCCGTTTGCCTTGGAACGCTGCCATCATTGTCTGCGTAATCAAGAAATCCTGCTTGCAAGCGACCAGTTTGAGCCTTCGGCTTTCTATGCATTGGATTCAGCACTCCACCAAACATGGTTTGATGAAGCAGGCTTTCCCTTGTTTTGGGATGCCATCCAGGATTCCGAAGTGTACTACACCCGGTTTCGCATGCTCGATATCGTAGAAATGCATAATTTCAAAGAAATTATACAGGAACATGCTGTATTGCTTTCGTTATTGGAGACACAGCAGTATGATCAGGTGGAAGGGGTGATAACCTATCACTTGTTCGGCGGGATTCGTCGTATGCGGCATATATTGCAATCGGATTTGGGTTCGTATTTCAGCGATGCACAAACTATCGGGTCGTACCTGGACAGGGTTCTGTCCTTTTCGCGGCCGGATTGCCTTTCAGAATAGGAGGAATTACATGGACATTCGTTATTCAACAGGAAAAGAGGCGTTCAAGCACATGACCACCGAGGAGCTTCGCAAGGAGTTCTTGGTGCAGAACATCTTCAAGGCCGACGATGTGAGTGCGGTCTATTCGCACATCGACCGGATTGTCACCTTGGGGGCCATGCCTGTAACTGGAAAGCTCGACCTCGCTAAGAACATCGACCCGATGAAGGATTTCGGCGTGAATTATTTCTTGGAGCGTCGGGAACTAGGAATCATCAATATCGGTGGTGATGGCGTGGTGGAGGCGAATGGAGTGACCTACAACCTGGTGCACTTCGACGGTTTGTACCTTCCCATGGGGACCAAGGAAGTGACTCTGGCAAGCAAGGACGCAAAGAACCCGGCGAAGTTCTATATGAGCTGCACCCCGGCCCACCGAGCTTTCCCGGCCAAGCATATTGTGTTCGCCGATGCAAAGCATGTGCCTGCAGGCAGTGCAGCGGACAGCAACAAGCGCACGATCAATCAGTACATCCACCCCGATGTACTCGATACCTGCCAGTTGTCGATGGGTTTGACCCAGCTTGAAGAGGGAAGTGTATGGAACACGATGCCCGCCCATACCCACGAGAGGCGCATGGAAGTGTACTTCTACTTTGACATCAAGGAGAAACAGACACTGTTCCACTTCTTTGGGGAACCCACCGAGACTCGTCACATTGCAGTGGGCAATGAGGAAGCCGTGATCAACCCGTCGTGGTCGATCCACAGCGGCGTGGGTACAAGCAACTATACTTTCATTTGGTCGATGTGCGGTGAGAATCGCACCTATACGGATATGGATTGGGTAGCAACCGAGGAGTTGAGGTAAACAATATGACAAAAGTGCAGGATATGTTCTCCCTGAAGGGAAAGGTGGCCTGGATTACCGGAGCCAGTTATGGGATCGGGTTTGCAATCGCCGGTGTGTATGCGCAGGCTGGAGCAAAGATTGCATTCAATGACATCAATCAGGAACTGGTTGACAAGGGACTCGATGCCTACAAGCAGGCAGGAATCGATGCAAAAGGCTATGTGTGCGACGTAACCGATGAGGATGCAGTAATCAGGACCAATGAGCGGATCGTCAAGGATCTGGGGCCTGTCGACATCCTGGTCAACAACGCCGGCATCATCAAGCGCATCCCGATGCACGAGATGGCAGCAAGCGATTGGCGCAAGGTCATCGATATCGACCTTACCGCTCCGTTCATCGTCTCCAAGGCCGTCCTTCCTTCGATGATGGAACGCAAAAGCGGTAAAATCATCAATATCTGTTCGATGATGAGCGAACTGGGACGCGAGACGGTCAGTGCGTATGCAGCTGCAAAGGGTGGGCTGAAGATGCTGACCCGCAACATCGCCAGCGAATACGGCAAGTACAACATCCAGTGCAACGGCATCGGGCCCGGCTACATTGCCACACCCCAGACCGCTCCACTGAGGGAGAGACAGCCGGATGGCAGCCGCCATCCGTTCGACTCGTTCATCGTTGCCAAGACTCCGGCCGAACGCTGGGGGAACACCGAGGACCTAGAGGGCCCCGCTCTCTTCCTCGCTTCGAAGGCAAGTGATTTCGTCAATGGACATGTACTCTATGTGGATGGAGGCATTCTTGCCTATATCGGCAAGCAGCCCTGATTTTTGAAAAGCCTGAGAAGCCCGTTCAAATCCTTTGGGATGAGAGCGGGTTTTTTTTGTTGCTGTTTGTTGCAAAAGTTGCGGAATCTATTGGTTCATGGCGAAGAAACTTAGTAATCCATGAATTGTAGGAAAAAACTTGCAAAAGGCAGTAAATCTTGGGGATGCCTGCTTCTTGAAGACGCTGTCTTGTATTCAGGAAAATTGGAATATTGTTCCAAAAATAATTGAACAAATATTTATCTAATAAGGACTTGATATACCTATAATTATTGTTTTACCTCCCGATTTGATTGACAGCACAGCTTTGAACAGGTAGGATTTGCTCGTCAAACATAGAGAATGAACAGGAGTCAGGTATGGCAGAGAAAAAAACCAAGTATGTCTATTTTTTCGGCTCCGGCAAGGCAGAAGGGACGGCTCAAATGAAAGAGCTGCTCGGCGGTAAAGGTGCAAACCTCGCCGATATGACCAGTATTGGTCTTCCCGTGCCTCCGGGCTTTACAATCAGCACTGAAGCGTGTGCGTATTATAGTTCCCATGATGGAGCCTATCCCCAAGGCCTGAGGGATCAGGTGCTTGAGAACCTTGCCAAGCTTGAATCCTTGATGGGGGCAAAGCTCGGGGATAATGAGAATCCCTTGCTCGTATCGGTTCGCAGTGGAGCAGCACAGTCGATGCCCGGCATGATGGATACCATCCTCAATCTGGGGCTCAACCCCACCAGCGTCAAGGCCTTGATCGCCAAGACCAAAAACGAACGCTTTGCCTGGGACAGCTACCGCCGTTTCATGCAAATGTTCGGCGAGGTGGTGATGGGTGTTCCCCACCACGAGTTTGAGAGCGCTCTCCAGGACGTAAAGGATTCCAAGGGAAAGAGCCTCGACACCGAACTTGACAGCAAGGATCTGCAGGAAGTCATCGCCCGCTATCAGCGCCTGTACAAGCGCTATACCGGTGAAGAGTTTCCCGTTGACCCGATCGACCAGCTCTTCAAGAGCATCAACGCCGTATTCAAGTCCTGGAACAACGATCGTGCCATCAAGTACCGACAGATGAATGACATCCGCGGCTTGCTTGGGACGGCTGTCAACATCCAGAGCATGGTGTTCGGCAACATGGGAGAAACCAGCGGTACCGGTGTTGCATTCACCCGCGACCCCTCCACCGGTGAAAACCAGTTCTACGGCGAGTATCTGATGAATGCCCAGGGTGAGGACGTTGTTGCCGGTATCCGTACTCCGCAGTCCATTGAAACCTTGCGTGCGGTCAACGCAGAGGTGTATGACCAGTTGGTGGGCATCCGTTCCATTCTGGAAAAGCATTACAAGGACATGCAGGACATCGAATTCACCATCCAGGAAGGCAAGCTGTACATGCTGCAGACCAGAAATGGCAAACGCACGATTTTCAGCTGGCTTCGCTCTCAGGTTGAGATGGTGGAAGAGGGCTTGATCGACAAGGAAACTGCAGTGGCAAGAGTTCCTGCAGGCGAGTTCGGCAAGCTGTTCGCACCGATTCTCGATGCCAAATACATCCGGGACAATTCCTTGAATGAATTGACCCGCGGCTTGAATGCATCCCCCGGTGGAGCCTGCGGTCAGATTTATTTTACTGCAGACAAAGCCGAGGAGATGGCGGCCCAGGGCAAGGATGTCATTTTGGTTCGTGCAGAAACCAGCCCTGAAGACATCGGCGGCATGGCTGTTGCCAAAGGCGTGGTGACCTGCCGTGGCGGCATGACCAGTCACGCAGCGGTTGTCGCCCGTGGCATGGGTTGTCCGTGCGTCAGTGGTGCAGGTGAGATTCACATCAATGAGGCGAAGAAGAGCCTTGAGGTCAATGGTGCAATCCTGAGCGAGGGCGATTATATGTCCATCGACGGTTTCACCGGTGCAGTATATGGAACCAAGATTCCTGTGCGTTCATCGGAAATCGTTCAAGTGCTCAGCGGCCATATGAAGGAGAGCGAATCCAATCTTTTCCACAACTACAAGACCTTCATGGGATTTGTCCAGGAGCTTAAGAGGCTTGGTGTTTACACCAATGCAGACACTCCCCACGATACCGAGATGGCTGTCGCTTTCGGTGCCGAAGGAATCGGTCTGTGCAGAACCGAGCATATGTTCTTTGGTGGAAACCGCATCATGTCGATTCGCAAGATGATTCTTGCCAACAATCAGGTTGAACGCGAGAAGGCTCTTGCAGAACTGCTTCCGATGCAGAGAGGGGACTTTGAGGCGATTTTCCTCGCACTTGAGGGCAGACCCGCCACCATCCGT
>NZ_DJGW01000103.1:18892-24970 GCF_002432845.1 Sphaerochaeta sp. UBA5836 | reverse complement strand
TGCAGATGGGGCTGACTGTAGAGGAGGTGGCTCAAAAGTCCGCAGCGTTGCATGAATTCAATCCGATGCTCGGTTTCCGTGGCTGCCGTCTTGCGATTGTCTATCCCGAGATTCTCAGGATGCAGGTGAGGGCAATCATCGAGGCTGCGATCAACGTCAAGCGCAAGGGTGTCGATGTCCTTCCTGAGATCATGGTTCCCTTGGTAGGCAACTACAAGGAGTTCGTTTTCTGCAAGAAACATGCACTGGAGGTCATTGAGAAGATTTTCAATGAGCAGGGCATGAAGGTGCATTACAAGATTGGAACGATGATTGAGGTTCCCAGGGCTGCCATCACCGCTGATGAAATCGCCCGCGAGGCTGAATTCTTCAGTTTCGGCACAAACGACTTGACCCAGATGACCTGTGGTTTCAGCCGTGACGATGCAGCTTCCTTCCTCGGTCACTATGTGAATGATACAGACAAGCAGTTCTACGACTACGACCCGTTTGCAACCATCGATATCGCTGGTGTAGGCAAGCTCGTGGACATGGCTGCCAAGCTTGGTCGCTCAACCAATCCGAACATCAAGCTGGGTATCTGCGGTGAGCATGGTGGTGATCCCAAGACCATCGCATTCTGCGACAAGGTCGGTCTGGATTATGTTTCCTGCTCTCCGTTCCGCGTTCCCATCGCCCGTCTCGCGGCTGCCCAGGCATCCATTGCCGCAAAGAAGGCCAAGTAAGCGAATTTCACTTGTATTGATTCCCGGGCTTCGGCCCGGGTTTTCTGTATGCGGGCAAGAAAAAACGGTTCCCGAAGGAACCGTCAGAGCCAAAAAAGGGAATTGAACCCTTGACCTGCTCATTACGAGTGAGCTGCTCTACCCCTGAGCTATTTTGGCCGGATACATAAAACAGGTGCATTTTACCCGAAAGAGGGAAGAAGGTAAAGATGGTATCTGTAAATGTCAGATCCCTGTCTTGCCTTGACCTTTGAGGCTTTTGTCTAGTACGCTTAAGTGAGAAGAGGGAGTGCATTGAAAACACAAACGTTGTTCAGCCATGCTGTCGCCCAGGAGGTGGTTGTTTTGCTGAATAGTGAAAAACATGGTGTTGGAACCAAGGTGGGATTGAGCTGGCAGCCTGATGTTGCCCAGTTCCTGCTGGACATGTTCCCTGACGCATTGGAGTATGGACTGCAACTGAGTGACATCGCACCGCTGGTAAGCGAGGATGAATTCGCTTTCGACGAAGAAGATTTCGATTTTCTTGATGATGACTTTTTGGATGAATTCGATGATGACGATGAGGATGACCCTGTATGAAAGTACTGGGGATTGAGACATCCTGTGATGAATGTTCTGCAGCTGTCGTAGAGGACGGACGCACCGTCCTGAGCAACATCATAGCCACCCAGATAGAACTTCATAAACCGTACGAAGGAGTGGTCCCCGAGCTTGCTTCACGCCTGCATACCCAGTGGATCAGTACCGTCGTCCAGACGGCGCTTCAGAAAGCCGACCTCCAACCGCATGATGTCGATGCGGTTGCAGTGACCAACCGACCCGGCTTGTTGGGTTCTCTTTTAGTCGGCTTGAGTTTCGCGAAGGGATTTGCAGCCTCCCTGGATGTACCGTTCATCACCATAGACCATATTCGTGCACACCTCCATGCATCACAGATTGAGCACCCGCTTGAGTATCCCTACCTCGGCCTCTTGGTAAGCGGCGGGCATACAGTCATATGCCGGGTTGATGGCTATGATTCAATCGAGGTTCTGGGAACCACCATCGATGATGCAATCGGGGAAGCCTTCGACAAGGTCGCCAAGCACTACAGGTTCGGATATCCCGGCGGTGTAGCCATTGATCGCCTTGCGAGGAAGGGCAATCCGCTTGCCTTTCTTTTTCCGGGTCCGACCTTGCATTCGAAGGACCACCCGTATGATATATCCTATAGCGGATTGAAAACCGCAGCAATCAACCAACTGGATAAGTTTTGGGACGGCAAAAGTGAAAAGAGTCCTGAAAATATCGCCGCTTCCTTTCAACGGGCTGCTGTGAACATGCTTGTCAAGCGGGTCAAGTCCGCATTGGAAGAGACCGATTTGAAACGGCTGAGTGCCGGGGGCGGCGTTGCAGCAAACAGTTATTTGAGGCAGGAGCTGGAAGCACTCAAGCAAGGCGGTTATGAAGTTTCCTTTCCCTCCCTCAAGCTGTGTACCGACAACGGAGCCATGATAGCGGCCTTGGCATACCGCTATCTGGCCGATGGCATGCGATCTGAGTTCTCCGAGTCTGCTAGTGCTCGGGTGACAGCATTCAAAAAACACTATTGTTGAAAAGAGGCCCTATGAACGCACATTACAATCTGGACAGTGTAATTCGAAAGGTACCCGATTTCCCCAAGCAGGGAGTCCTCTATTATGATATCACCGGTATTCTTGCTGTGCCTGAAGCTTTTCAGTATTGCATCGACAGGATGGAGGTTTTGTGCGAGGGCCGCGAGATTGATGCAATTGCAGCGATAGAGGCTCGGGGGTTCATCTTTGCCGCTCCGCTTGCCCAGCGGCTTGGGCTACCCCTCATATTGGTGCGCAAGATGGGAAAGCTCCCCAACAAGGTCTTCACCAAGAGTTTTGAGCTTGAGTATGGCTGTGATGTGGTCTGTGTCCAGGAAGTGGATATCCACAAGGGCAGCCGCGTTTTGTTGGTGGATGACCTGATCGCAACCGGTGGTACACTGAAAGCGGCTGCTTCGATGTTTGAAGAGCATGGAGCTCAGGTTGCAGGTTTCTTGGGTGTCATCGGTTTGCCGTTTCTCAAGTATGAGCAAGCACTGGCCCCTTATCCAGTCGAGGTCCTGCAGGTCTATCACGGGGAGTAGGAATAAATTTCCCCATCCCCTTGACAAAGCATACGCATTTCCGTATCCTACCACAGGATTTTCAGATTGGGATGTAGTGTAATGGTAACACTGCAGATTCTGGTTCTGCCTTTGGGGGTTCGAATCCCTCCATCCCAGGCATCGGTTCCTTCGTCTAATGGTTAGGACAGGAGATTCTCAGTCTCTAAATAGGGGTTCGATTCCCCTAGGAACTAAAACGAATGAGGAAGGGGCAACCTTGTAGGTTGCCTTTTTTTATCGGTATACTAAGCATAAGGAACCGCACACTATGATTACAGCATCAAATATCAGTCTTTCCTATGGAACCCAGGTTCTTTTCAAGGAAGTAAATATCAAATTCACACCCGGCAACTGCTATGGCATCATCGGTGCCAACGGTGCCGGCAAGTCGACCTTCCTCAAGATTCTCTCGGGGGAGATTGAAGCCGATACCGGGGAAATCATCATCTCATCCGGCCAGCGGATGGCTGTACTCAGACAGGACCATTTTGCCTTCAACGATTATACGGTTCTTGAAACAGTCATTATGGGCTATGAGCAGCTGTATGCCGTGATGAAGGAACGGGACACCATCTATTCGAAAGAGGACTTCACCGAGGAGGATGGCTTGAGGGCGGCTGAACTTGAAGGTGAATTCGCTGAAATGGGAGGATGGGAGGCTGAGGCCCAGGCCGCCCAGATGCTCAATGGACTGGGAATCGCCACTGATTTGCAGCAGAAGAAAATGAGTGACGTTGAGGACAACGTGAAAGTTCGTGTTCTCCTCGCCCAAGCCCTGTTCGGGAATCCCGATATCCTCTTGCTGGATGAACCGACCAACCACCTTGACCTCGAATCGATTCACTGGCTTGAAGACTTCCTTGCCAACTTTGACAACACCGTCATCGTTGTCAGTCACGACCGTCACTTCCTCAATACCGTTTGCACCCATATTGCAGACATCGACTTCGGCAAGATTCAGCTCTATGTCGGCAACTATGACTTCTGGTACCTGTCCAGCCAGCTGGCAGCCAAGCAGATGAAGGATGAGAAGAAGCGGCGCGAAGAAAAAATTTCAGAGTTGAAGGAGTTCATCCTTCGCTTTTCCAGCAACGTGGCAAAGGCAAAGCAGGCTACCAGCCGAAAGAAGCTTATTGACAAGCTCACTATAGACGATATCAAGCCCTCAAGCCGAAGATTCCCCTATGTTGCATTCAAGCCGATGCGCGAGTGCGGCAAGAACATTCTTGAAGTCAAGGGCCTGACCAAGGTCATCGACGGAGAGAAGGTGCTGGACAACTTCGACCTGGTGCTCAACAACGGGGACAAGGTTGCCTTCGTCGGCCCCAACCACTATGCCAAGACGGTATTGTTCGAGATTCTCACCGGCAACATGCAAAGCGATGAGGGTACTTACACCTGGGGTGTGACAACCAGCCTGTCCTACTTCCCCAAGAACAACAGCCACCTGTTCACCGAGCATGTCTCCATCACCGACTGGCTGCGCAATTACAGCGAGGACAAGGACGATACCTATATCCGCTCCTTCCTCGGACGCATGCTTTTCAGCGGTGATGAGGCCCTCAAGGATTGTACGGTGCTCAGCGGAGGCGAGAAGGTGCGGTGCGTACTGTCGCGCATGATGCTCGAGCAGGCAAACTGCCTGATTTTCGATGAACCAACCAGTCATCTTGATTTGGAGGCCATCACCGCACTCAACAACGCTCTTATCGATTTCTCCGGGGTTCTGCTCTTCAACAGCCATGACCATCAGTTTGTCGAGTCAATCGCAAATCGGATCATCGAATTTACACCAAACGGGGTCATTGACAGAATGATGGGCTTTGAGGATTATTTCAATGACGAATCCATCAAGGCTTTGCGGGATGAGAAGTACAGAGGCTCACATCACGCAATAGCGCTCTAGGGAGGCTCCATGCTGGTTGCAGTAGATATCGGAAACACAAATATTGTCATTGCAGTCCATGACGGAATGAGGTGGGTGCAGTCGTTTCGGATGTACAGCGACCAGAAGAAGACCAGTGACGAGTATTTCGTCGTGCTGGACAGCCTGATGAGTCACGCAGGCCTCCATAAGCATGATATCAACAGGGCGGTCATCAGTTCGGTCGTGCCGAACTTGACGCGCTCGATGCAGAAGAACATCATCAGGCTGTTCGACGTCCAACCCCTCATGGTCGACCATCAGGTGGAAACAGGGTTGAAGAAAGAGACGATTCCCGAGGAATTGGGAAGCGACCTGCTCGCCAACGCAGCCCAGGCCCACTATGTGCACCCCAATCAACCGGTGGTGGTGGTGGACTTCGGAACAGCACTCACGCTGACCACGGTCGACAGCGACGGCGCGGTCCTCGGGGCATCCATAGCTCCGGGCCTGGTCACTGCGGTGAATGCCTTGTTCGGCAATACCGCCCAGCTGCCGCAGGTCGAGCTGAAGATTCCTCAGACGGTCATCGGTCGAAACAGCCAGGAATCGATTCGCAGTGGAATCATGTTCGGGTATGCCGGTATGGTGAAGGCAATCATCGAGCGCACCGAACAGGAGCTTGGCTGTGAGGTCTTCGTCATTGCGACCGGAGGCCTCAGCCAAACCATAGCTCCCTTGATCGAGCGGATCAATCAAGTCTCGGCAATGCACACCATGGACGGCCTTCGCTTGATCAGCGAGCTCAACTAAAAGACAAATACTCCCTTTCTCATTACTGCAAAAGTCTTCCCGTCGCCGGTGGTGGCGTCGATGTCCATGTCCTTGGAACCAATCATGAAATCGACATGCATGAGACTGGTATTGCATCCGGCTTCATGCAGCTGCTCATCGGTGGAAAGCAACGCCCCGTTCGCCAATGCCGTAGGATAGCCATCGCCGAGGGCGAGGTGGCAGGAAGCATTCTCATCCAGCAGGATTGAGTTGAAGATGTAGTTGCTCTGCGCGATGGGGCTGGTCTCATCCACCAGAGCCACTTCTCCGAGACGCCGGGTTCCTTCGTCGATGGAGAAGAAGGTATCCATCGCTTCCTTGCCTTCGCGGGCGCTGTAGTCGATTACCTTTCCATCCTTGAAGACAAGGCGCACTTCTTCGGTCTTGACATCAAGAACACTTACCGGTTTGGTGGTCGTAACATATCCGTCGGCCCGAAGCCGGTCGGGGGTGGTGAAAATCTCCTCGGTGGGAAGGTTTGCAAAGAATTG
>NZ_DJGW01000103.1:3626-18801 GCF_002432845.1 Sphaerochaeta sp. UBA5836 | reverse complement strand
CGGTCCAGCATCTCTTTCTTCTCTTCCCAGGCAAGACCGGGGTCTTTTGTATCGAGCAGGAGTATCGGCTTGAGCACATCCATCAAATCATCGATGGTAGCCTGCGGCCCAAGCACCTGCTTGGCCCACAGGGGGCCGGGGGCGCAGCAAACACACCAAGCAAGCTGGCTGCGCATAAGTTTCTTGCTTCGCGCTTCATGAAACCTTCGCTTCGCCTTGCCAAGAATCTGATTCTTTGTCTGGTCGAGCTCGGCGTGGTCGAGCCGTTCTTCGGTGGCATCGATGCGGATGTAGGACCAGCCTTCGGTGCACATCTCATAGTCGAGCGCCTTCATGTAGGCCGGGTTGAACGTCAGCTGGTCCTCCTCCTGGGCTGCCAGGCGGGATGCAAGTACGTCCAGGTCGTCAAGAAGCACCTGGACGAAGGTCGCTCCCTTCCTGTATGCCGATTTGCTGAGCTCGCGGGCGAAGTAGTACGTCCCCGGCCCGGTCAGGATGAGGACATTCTTTCCTTTCTGAAGATTGATGCCTTTCTCAATGATGAGGTCTGCATATGCAGCAATGAGTTTTGGGTCCATATGTATACTCCTATAAGGTGTGTACCCCTTCAAACATGACGTCATGGGTTTGGCCGTCATCGGCTTGGAGGGTTACACTTAGATGACTGTCTCCCACGGGAATTTCCAATCGTACCAAGGATTCACACAATTTGCTTGTGAGGATATCCTCGTCGTTGGCCTGGGTGGTAAGCGTGTCCAAGGAGAATCCCCCGAACGTAATCGTCGTGGTGATTTCCTTGGCAAAATGCGGGTGAATCGATTTCTCGATGTATCGGCTCTCAATGGTGTCGTTGTCAGCAAGGGAGATCTCGCCGACATGTCTCGCTCCTTCATCAATGTTGAAGAAGGCAGACAGTGCCTCTTTTCCGGTTTCCGCCTGCCAATCGGTGACTCTTCCGTCCTTCACGGTAAACCACGCTCCTGTCACTTCGCTGCCCAGTACATAGAAAGGTCGAGAGGCCGAAAAGGTCCCTTGGGCCGAAAAGCTGTCCAACGGGGCATGGAGGCCTTGGACGGGCAGCATAGGGGAGAAGTAGCGCCTGCTCGCCAAAGTGGTCCTGCCGCCGGCCCAGCGCGTGTTTTGTGCAAGCGCGACTTCAAGCTGCCAACCATCGGATACACAGGTGACACGGCTATGGCCGATTTTGTTCAAAGCGTTCTTGCGATATTCCAACAAATTTCCCTGCTCTTCCCAGTATGAGACGTTCCACCCATCGTCCAGGCGATAGAGCATGCTGAACAGATGCCACATCCGATCTTCATTCACAGCCTTTCCCAGCAGTTCCGACGCCCATCGTATGCCGGGGTAGGGAACATTTGCCCATGGCACGGCAATACGGCGGTCGAGGATCACCGGGTCGCTGAGATGGCCGAATTTTGCAATGGCTGTTACTTCACCGACAACCAGGGACAAGTCGCCCGCATTTCGATACGGATTTGTATCAAGATCGAAGATATGGCACATGACCGTCGTGTGCACTGGCGGACGGAAAATCTCCTTCTCCTCAGGTTCAATCGGGTAGGCTTGGACAACCTTCCCATGATTGGTTTCCACAATGGTCACGCTCTGGCGGGTTGTCAAACATGCTTGTCTGGCCAACAGGCGTGCAAATTGCATGGTTGTTGCTTCGGTGTTGATTGAAAGGCTGTCGCCTTCGGTCAGCTTGAGCTGCACATCGATGATAAGCTGTGCATACCGTTTGAGTATGAGTTCCATGAATCCTCCAGTACGATTCAATACTATAGCAAAATTATGAGGTGCGATATACCGGTGAATTGCATAAGACAACAAAAAACCCACACGCACTGGTGTAGGTTTCTCTAGAGCGCCCAACGGGAGTCGAACCCGCTTCTTCAGCTTGGAAGGCTGAGGTAATACCATTATACGATAGGCGCAAATGCTTGGTACGGTGTTTTTATAAAGTATTCTGAATTCTTCGTCAAGTACCTGCAGTTGACAGAGGAGCATAAAGCCTGTTACAAGTACTCTATAGCGATACAAGCGAGGTTATGAGCGTGGGACAGCGTGGAGAAGTGTATTCAACGAGACTTGTCAAGAATGACAGGACCTATTTCTTTAATGTGAAAGAGAACATTTATGGGGACATGTTCCTCAATTTGGTTGAGAGCAAGGGTACTCCTGACAGTGACAAGTTCATCAGGCAGTCATTGATAGTCTATCAGGAAGATTTGGGAGAATTCTTGAAGGAACTGCAGAAATCCCTGGATTTCATCAAGCAGAACTCCAAGCAGAAATAAACCAAGTGGGCAGCCGAGAGGCTGCCTTTCTTGTATTAGGAGTAGCATCGATGGAAATCAAACAGATGCAGACACAGGATATTCCCGCAGTCTGCGCCCTGGCAAGAGAAGTCTTCGACCAGGTTCTTGCCTCGACGTATACAGAAGAGGGAAGGCAGACCTTCTACGCATTCATCGAAGAAAGCGCGATGCAGGCCCGCCTTTCGGACGGAGGATTCGGATTGGTTGCCTTCTTGGATGGAACGCTTGTCTCCCTGATTGAAATTGGCAGAAACTCCCATATCTGCCTGCTGTTCACCAAATGTGAGCACCAAGGAAAAGGCTTTGCGAAGGCACTGGTCGAACAGGCTGTATCGCTGTGCAAGAAGCGGGACAGCAGTGTGGCGGCAATCAGCGTCAACGCTGCACTCTCGGCAGTAGAGGCCTACCAACACTTTGGGTTCAAGCAGTGTGCTCCTGAACAAGAGAGAGACGGCATACGATTTGTGCCGATGATGCGGCTGCTCTAAAAGAGCGTTGCCTGACAGCTGTTGTTCTGCGGTTTGCCTTTGATGTGGAATGTACGCCGATGAATGGGGCACAAGCCATAGAGCAGACATGCATCTCGGTGCTCGGCGGTTGGATAGCCCTTGTGTTTCTCAAAATTGTAGAGAGGCCATTTTTGGTGGCAGAGCACCATGTATCTGTCCCGTTGATTCTTGGCAAGGATGCTGGCCGCCATGATTTGGGGAACGAGGGCATCCCCACCGACAATCGTCTGGGTGATGCAATCCAGGTTCGGGCGTTGGTTGCCGTCAACCAGGGCCAAATCCACCCGTACTTTGCTGCTGATTTTCTCATAGGCGCGCTGCATGGCCAAAAGCGAAGCCTGCAGGATGTTGATCCTGTCGATTTCCTGGGCGGTTGCCAGAGCGATAGCCCAAAAAAGGGCCTTATTTTTAATCACCATTTCTGCTTCAAGGCGTTGCTTTTCACTCAGCTTCTTTGAATCGTTGAGCAGGTGGGTGGGAAAGTCGGGGCCCAGGATGACTGCTCCAGCCACCACAGGACCTGCCAGCGGCCCCCTGCCGGCTTCATCCAAGCCGCATACTACGCGGTAATCGTGCTCCATCGGGAACAACAAGGCCTCCTGCATGCTTTTTCCTCCTACTTTTACCGACGACCAACCTATGCTATAATCCTCCCATTACTGCGTCAAGCACAAAGAGGGTGTATTTTGTTTCTAAAAAGCCTGGAGATATATGGTTTCAAATCCTTTGCAGATAAAGTGAATTTGGAATTTTCAGATGGAATTACCAGCCTGCTTGGCCCCAACGGATGTGGAAAGAGCAACATAGTCGATGCCATCAAGTGGGTGCTTGGCGAACAATCGACGAAAACACTACGGGCCGGCCGCATGGAAGACATCATTTTCAACGGCACCGATACGAGAAAACCTCTTCAGGTAGCAGAGGTATCGTTGGTCATCTCCAATGAGGAACGCCATCTTTCCATTGAAGAAGCTGAGGTTGAGATCAAGCGACGCATATTCCGAAGCGGCGAGAGTGAATACTATTTGAACCGCAACAGGGTCCTGCTCAAGAACATCCGTGAGCTCTTCTATGACACTGGAGTAGGAAAGAGTGCCTACTCCATTCTCGAGCAAGGAAAGATCGACCAAATTCTCTCTTCAAAGCCGGAAGACCGACGCTATATATTCGAGGAAGCTGCAGGAATATCACGATTCAAGGTCCAAAGCATAGAAGCCGAACGCAAGCTGGCAAAGACTGATGAGAACATCCTGCAGGTGGAAACCATTCTCAAGGAAGTGAAGCGCAACTACGAAACCAAGAAGAATCAGGCAGCCAAGGCGGCCTCCTACCGCACGCTCAAGCAAGAACAATTCTCCCTCGAAGTAGATGTCCAACTCTCAACACTCAAATCATACATCATGCTGCGTGAGAGCAAGATCGAGTTGAAGGAGCGGTACGAGCGTGAGTTTGAGTCGCAGAAGGGCTCCTTGACTAGTTGCGACCAGGAAATTGAACAGATGCAGGACCAGCTTCGAGCCTTGGGAACCGAGCGGATAACCATGCAGACGGAACTGCAGCGACTTGATGAGTCCATCAAGGGCAAGGCGGATAAACTCGACTTGTTGACCCAGCGCTTCCGGGATTTTTTGCAGCAAAAGGACCAAGCCGCAGCCCGCAGCCAGGTCATTTTGGAACATATTGAACGCGATACCGCTGAAATCGACCAAAAACTCGATGAGATGGCGGATATCGACGCCTCGGTCATCCAGCTTGAAGAGGAGATGACCCGCAACCAGAAAGCGTTGGACGCCACGCGTTCCCTGCTGTATGGGCATAACCAAGAGATTACCGATCTTGAAGGCCAAAACATGGGCCTTGATGACAGCCTTGAAGAGCTTTCGTTGAAGATCAAGGAGCTGACCGATATCATCGTCATCCAGCTCGAGGAGAAGCTGAAGCAGAG
Source organism: Sphaerochaeta sp. UBA5836 (assembly GCF_002432845.1). Lineage (NCBI taxonomy): Bacteria > Pseudomonadati > Spirochaetota > Spirochaetia > Spirochaetales > Sphaerochaetaceae > Sphaerochaeta > Sphaerochaeta sp. UBA5836. The sequence goes on along the minus strand of NZ_DJGW01000103.1, from coordinate 14,008 downwards.
CGGGTACAACCAGAACAGCAAGGAAGCTGCCAGGGCGGACTTGGTCAAAGCCATCGAGTATATGCGCAAAAGCCTTGAGGAGCAGACGCAGTTCCTCAAGCAACTGTCCCATACCACCCTCTCTTCCCAGGACCTGGTTGAGAGGCAGCTTCAGTTCCATCAGAACATGTCCATTGCCGTTGAGCGCATCCAAGCCTTGTTTCAAAAGTATGAGGCCATGCAGCCGACCTTCCTCGACGAGCTCATTTCACCCCAGGGCACCATTTCCGAGAAGCACCGCCTCGACGACCAGATGGCTGCAATACGCAAGCAAGTGCAGTCGAATCGTGAACGGATTGCCTACCTGCGGGAGGAAAATGTCCGCCTGGGCCTCGAACTTGAACGATACCAAGGCACCATCAGCGACCAGAAGGTAGCTATGAATCAACTGCTTTCGCAAAAGAGCGCCGCCAAGGAGTGGGTGTCCAAGCTTCAGCGTTCGGTCACCGAGCAGGAGTATCAATACAAGGATGCGGTCAAGCTCTCTGAGACGGCACAGGAGCGGATCTATGAGACGCAGGAGGACATCCGCAGCGTCGAGGGCGAGGTGAAGGAGAATAAGAACCGCATCGCTATGCTGAATGCAGACTTGAAAGATTTGATCGTGGTCATTGAGCAGCAGAGCAATCAGATCAGGAGCAAGCAGGACCAGAAGAACGAGCGGTATGAAGAGCTGCAGAAAATGCGGTCGGAGAAGGAGAAGCTGGAGCTGCAGATTGAACAGCTTGCAAGCAATATAGCTGTGCTGTACACCAACTTCTTCGACAACTACGGCAAGAGCCTGAAAGAGTTTGAAGGTAGATTGAGCGAAGAGACCCTCGACATTCCCGTTCTCAAGTCCCGGTTGGAGGAGGTGAGAAAAAATATCGAGGGAATGGGGTACATCAATCAGATGGCTGAGGAAGAGTTCGGCGAGGTCAAGGAGCAGTACGACTTTCTGACCAAGCAGCTGGATGACCTGAACAGGGCGAAAGCGGATCTCGATGCAGTGGTGCTCCAGATCAAGAGCCGCAGCGAGGAGCTTTTTCTTGCCTCCTACAAGCAGATCAGCCAGAATTTTCAGGAGATGTTCCGCCGCCTGTTCGGGGGAGGGCGGGCGGAGTTGACTTTGGTCGATCCAGAAAACGTCCTGGAGAGCGGGATTGACATCCTGGCCCAGCCGCCAGGAAAGAAGTTGACGCATCTGGCCTTGCTCAGTGGGGGTGAGAGGTCGATGACCGCTGTCGCCCTGCTGTTTGCCACGTATCTGGTAAAACCCTCTCCCTTCTGCATCCTCGATGAGATCGATGCCGCCCTCGATGACCGAAATATCGGATATTTTCTCTCCGTGCTGGAAGAGTTCGCCCGCAAGAGCCAATTCATCATCATCACTCACAACAAGCATACAGTCATGGGAAGCCAGACCCTCTTGGGGGTGACCCAGATGGAGCCCGGGGTTTCGACCATGGTCAGCTATCGTATCGGGAACTTTGCAGGGGAACAGGTCATTCTCAATGACCAGCAACAGGCCGTTTCCTTCGATGAGGAAGGGCAGTCTCTCGGCACTTCTTGACAGAAAAGACTGGTGTACGGTATAAGATGTAACTTGAGTGAAATTCATAATAGAGTAAGGTAATGTTTGATTCAATAAGCGATAAGTTCTCCGGCATCATGCGAACGTTTGCCGGCAAGTCCAAAATAACCGAGAAGAACATCCAGGATGCCGTCGAAGAGATCAAGGTGGCGCTCCTGGATGCTGACGTAAACCTGCGCGTTGTCAGACGCTTCATCAATGGGACCATGGAAGAAGCTCTTGGGGAGAAAGTCCTCAAGGCCGTCGATCCGGGTCAACAGTTCGTGAAGATCGTCTACGATCACATGGTCGCCCTGCTCGGGGATGAGGAGAATCAAAAACTCCTGCTCAAGGGTCCCGACACCACCACCGTCATCCTGATGATGGGGTTGCAGGGATCCGGCAAGACCACCACCAGCGCCAAGCTGGCTTCCCGCCTCAAGCGGGAGGGCAGGCGTCCCATGTTGGTTGCCGCCGACTTGGTCAGGCCGGCGGCCATTCTGCAGCTGCAAGTCCTCGGTGAGTCGGTTGGTGTGCCGGTGTTCACCCTTGCCGGGGAGAAAGACCCTTCCAAGGTTGCAAAGGCAGCCCTTGCCCAGGCAAAGAAGGAGCAGCGCGACATTCTGATCGTCGATACAAGCGGGCGCATGCACCTCGACCAGGCCCTCATGGATGAGATCCAGCGGGTTCGTGATGCCATCAAGCCGGATGAAACGCTCTTTGTTGCAGACTCGATGACCGGTCAGAACGCTGTTGCCATCGCCCAGGAATTTGAGCAGAAAGTCGGAATTACCGGGGTAATTCTCTCCAAGTTCGATAGTGACACCCGCGGCGGTGCCGCACTTTCGCTGCGTTCGGTTGTTGGAAAACCCATCAAGTACATCGGTGTCGGCGAGAAGATGGACGACATCGAGCCGTTCTATCCCGACCGCATCGCCGGCCGAATCCTTGGCATGGGTGATATCGTAAGCTTGGTTGAAAAGGCCCAGAGCGCAATCGATGAGAAAGAAGCTCTCAGAATGCAGGAAAAGATGGCAAAGAACACCTTTGACCTGCAGGATTACCTCGACCAACTGAACAATATGGACAAGATGGGGTCGATGGAACAGCTGTTGGAGATGATTCCCGGGGCCAAGGGCCAGATCAGTGAAGATGACATCGACAAGGCGGAAATTCGCAAGGAGAAAGCAATTATCCTATCCATGACCTATGCGGAACGTGCGAATTACCATATAATGGGGCCGACCAGACGCAAACGGGTGGCAAACGGCAGCGGGACTACTGTGTCCGATGTCAACCGATTGCTCAAGAAGTTTGAGAAAATGCGACTTACGATGAAGAAGTTGGCAAAAAATAAAAAATACCAGGCTGCAATGCTGAAACAGATGGGTATGTAGAGTTGAATTCGTAGGAGGAATTGACGTGAGCACAAGCATGAGACTGAAGAGATTTGGCAGCAAGAAGAGACCTGACTACCGTATCGTGGTGATGGACTCAAGGGCTAACACCCAGAGCAAGACCCTCGATGAGGTTGGTCAGTACCACCCCTTGGCCGAGAAGGACAAGCAGGTAGTACTGAAGGTCGAGAAAATCAAGGAATGGCTTGCCAAGGGGGCACAGCCCAGCGATACCGTAAAAAGCCTGCTCAACAGAAATGGTGTAACTATAACCAGAACTGTCCAGGAATAATTCCAGGAGATGGTTGTGGAAAAAGATCTTGTTGAATACATTGTGAAATCACTGGTTGATGTCCCTGACGAAGTCAGCATCAATGTGGTCGAGGGCGAAAAGTCCACGATCCTTGAACTGAAGGTCGCCAGTGAGGATGTCGGCAAGGTGATCGGCAAGCAAGGCCGCATTGCAAAGGCTATCAGGACAATCCTGAGTGCCTCAGCCACCAAGAGCGGCAAGCGTGCCGTGCTCGAAATACTGGACTGACGTATGGAAGAGTTGCTCTGGACTGCTACCGTAAAAAGCCCGTTTGGGATTACCGGTGAGGTGAAGATTCATGCGCACAACGACGATTGTTCCTACCTTGGAAAACTCAAGGAGGTGGTTCTTCGTGCAAAAGATGGTACAGAGCAGCGCCTTACGATACAAAGTTTCAGGATGCAGGGTTCTCAGGCCCTTATGAAGTTTGCAGGATTCGACGATCCTGAAACTGCGAGGGCCTTGAACGGTCAGCACCTGTTGGTGGAACGCAGCAAGGCGGCCCCTTTGAAAAAGGGTCAGTACTATGTTGCCGACCTCATCGGTTGCACGTTGGAGCACGAAGGCGAAACGCTGGCCGAGGTGGTCAGCAGTATCGACGGTGCGCAGGCTGTATTGCTGGAAGTGCGGACGGCGGACGAACAACTCTATATGGTACCTTATCTGAAAGAGTATATTGGAGAGGTTGATTTGAAGAACCGAACGATTGAGTTGAAGACTCCCTGGATTCTCGCGTGAAAATCCAGATTGTCACCCTTTTCCCGGAGATGGTAGAGGGATTCTTTAAAAATTCAATCATGAGGCGGGCTGTGCAAAGCGGCTTGGTGGAGTATGAAATCATTGACTTCCGCAGTTTTGCCACCGACAAGCATCAGAGTTGTGACGATGTTCCTTACGGTGGGGGAGCCGGCATGGTGATCAAGACCGATCCGCTGTGCAAGGCGCTGGCCTCCATCAAGGCAGAGTCCAAGCGGGTCGTGTACGCTTCCCCCTCCGGTAAACGCTTCACCCAGCACTATGCCGAGAACTTGAGCAAGGAAGATGAATTGGTCTTCATCTGCGGTCATTATGAAGGTATTGACCAACGGGTGATAGACCTATATGTTGATGACGAGATTTGTATCGGGGATTATGTTATCAGCAGCGGTGAGGTTTCCACCTTGGTGATTGTCGATGCCGTCTACCGTCTCTTGGACGGTGTGATATCCAACGACTCACTTTCAGAGGAGAGTTTTCACAACAATCTGCTGGAATATCCTCACTATACAAGGCCTGAGACCTATTGCTCAAAAGGTGTCCCTGATGTATTATTGAGCGGACATCATGCCAAAATTGGACAATGGCGACTGCAGAAACGGTTGGAGAAGACTTTGTCACATCGGCCGGATTTGTTGGAGACGGCATCCTTGGATGCGAACTCCAGAAAGATTTTAAACGTATTGAAAGAACATAGTGCGAAGGGGACCGTAGACGATGGATGTTATTAAGGCTATTGAGTCAGAACAGATGAAGGAAAATGCAGAGAATTTTTGCGTTGGCGATACCGTAAAAGTGTTCTTCAAGATTATTGAAGGTACCAATGAGCGTGTCCAGGTTTTCGAAGGCCTGGTGATTGCCAAGAACAATGGTGGGATTCGGAGAACGTTCGTTGTCCGCAAGATTTCCTACGGTGTGGGCGTTGAAAGGATTTTCCCCTTGCACTCTCCCCGTATCGAGAAGATTGAAGTCATTCGCAAGGGCCGTGTCAGAAGGGCAAAGCTCTACTATATCCGTGGCAAGGTCGGCAAGAAGGCCAAGGTCAAGGAACTCATCCGCAAGAAGAACGCCTAACGGTGGTTTGTCAAGCGTAAACAGGGGACGGCAGCTTGCCGTCCTTTTCTGTTCTCTTGCCCTCCTTGCTAAAACAAGGTAGGCTAGGGTATGCGAGGTAGAGATGGAAGCAGAAAGACCAGTCAATGAGCAGGCGCAGTTGAAACAGGAACGAAACCGGAAAGAAAAGCGCAATCGATCAAAAAAGCAGTCCAAGGCGAAACAAGCACAGAAAGAGAGCGTCGCTAAACCCAAAAACACCTTGCTGCCTGAAACAGCCAAGAAACCATATCACAGCACCATTGCCCAGCTCCCGGTCAAGCGAGTGTCGGAACCGCTTGAAACCTGCAAAATCTGCGGACAGGTCATTGATGTCATAGCCAGTGCATTGACCCACCCGGAGGGCGGGTTCTGTCATTTCGACTGTGTCCTGGAACAGATATCCGCCCAGCAGCCGCTTGCAGCCAATCAGAAGGTCAGCTATATCGGCAGAGGCACGTTTGCAGTAGTGGAAACCAAAGAGGATGGGACTTTCACCTTCATCAGACGTGTTGTTTGGGAGAATTCCGAAGCCTTTGAGCAGATGAAGAAATTCGTGGAGGCGACCAAGCAATGAGTATACCAAGCAGAACCGCCATGCTCCCCGGCTCGTTCGATCCACCGACAAACGGGCATATCGACATTATTGAACGCAGTGCACTCTTATATGAGAAACTGTATGTCGTAGTAGCGGACAATGTCCAAAAACAGTGTCTGTTTACTCCTGATGAGCGCATGGACATGCTGCGCCGGATTCTCTGCGACCACAAGAACATCGAAGTGGTAAGCTATCGAGGTCTGGTCGTTGACTTTGCCCGGGCCCATCAGATAGGGGTGATGATCAGGGGTGTCAGGGCCTTGGTCGACTTCGGATATGAGTTCGAGTTGGCGATGACCAACAAGCAACTCAATCCCGCCCTGGAAGTCTTGTTTATGCCTACCAGCCCCAAATATTTCCAACTTAGGTCCAGTGCCATCAAGGAAATGGCAGCATATGGGGCCGATATTTCCCCGATGGTTCCCCCGCTTGTCGTACAATTGATGAGAAAACGAATCAAGTTGTTGACGCTTTAGGGCTTTTCCGTTATTCTTCTAAACGTGTCAAAATTTTGCATAGTGTAAGAGGATATCAACATGGCAACACCCAAATATAAGACTTCGAAGGCTAGTGCCGCTTCCAGAAAGGCTGCCAACATGCGTCTTGCTGCCCCCACGCTCTCCCAGTGTGGTACCTGTGGAAATATGGTTCTGCCTCACCGCGTGTGCCCCAAGTGCGGATTCTATCGTGGCGTGCAGGTCATCGAGCTGCAGGACAAATAAGTAATACTCAGGAGAAGCGAGATGGATAGCAAAGAAGTTTTTGAAAAAGTAAAGTCTTTGATTGCAGAGAAGTTGGAGATCGACGAGAGCAAGATCACCATGGATGCCTCCTTCCGCAAGGATCTTGGAGCAGATAGTCTTGATACCTACGAATTGGTGTATGCCATTGAAGAGGAACTTGGAATTTCCATCCCTGATGAGAAGGCGAATGAGTTTGAAACGGTTAAGGATGCAGTAGACTTCCTTGCAACAAAACTCTAAGGCACATTAGCCCAATGGAGAGCAAACTCTTCATGAGAGCTCCCGCCATCTCATCAGAAAGAGAGCGGGAGCTTCTTGTATTTATCAGAGAAAGCAACATCATCATCTCAAATCTTTCGTTGTTGAATCTTGCCTTTACCCATCGATCATATGCCAACGAGACCAGTGAGCTGGTTGATAACAATGAGAGACTTGAATTTTTAGGTGACAGTGTCCTGGGGATGTGCGTCGCTGATTGGCTTTTCAACAATCTTCCTGCCAAGGCGGAGGGGGATTTTTCAAAAATCAAGAGCGTTGTCGTCAGTGAAGACAGTCTTGCCATGATTGCAAGACAACTTCATGTCGATCGGTATCTGCTTATCGGAAAAGGTGAGGAGAATACCGGAGGCAGGGAGAAAAAGGCCCTGCTTGCCGACTGCATGGAGGCCCTCTTTGCCGCTTGCTATCTGGACAGCGGATTCGAAGCGGCCAAATCCTTCATCATGCGATACCTCGAACAGCAGATCAGGGCGGTGCTCGATGATGATTATCATCGTGATTACAAGACAAGTCTGCAGGAATATATGCAAAAACGTTGGCGCAAGGTTCCTACATATACACTGGTCAAGAAAACAGGGCCGGAGCATGACTTCACGTTCTTTGTTGAAGTCGATGTGAACGGCAGGGTGTTCGGACCGGCCAGCGGGGCGAACAAGAAACAAGCTGAGCAGATGGCGGCGAAACTGGCCTATGATCAGTTGGTGAAGACTGCCAGTGATTGATACTTTTCAGCCAGATCGAGCAGTTGCTCACGGTTGTTTTGTCCGGGGTCATCGAGCACCGTCTCCAAGAGATAGGAGAGGGTGGCCCCGATTTTTTCTCCCTTGGGTATTCCCAAGTCCAACAAGTCGTTGCCATTCACTGCCAAGTCCTTGATTGAAAGGGCGTCGTGCTCTTCGATGATCGCCTTGATGCGATGGTGCAGTTCATCGAGCAACACGGTATTGGCCTTGCCGTGAATGGCAACCTGATCGGCGATTCTGAGCTGCAAAAGCCGGGGGATGTACTGTAGGCCTACACGGGCGATGAAGCGTCGCACCGCGCTGTCGCTCCAATTGCTCTGATAATCGAACATATGATGGCGTACAAGGTGGGAGACATCCTTGATCAGATTGTTGCTTGCTTTGAGGCGCTTGAGCAACGACTGGGTGATCATCTCTCCGACCAGCTCGTGGCTTTTGAAGGTGTTGCGGTCTTCTGTCGGGACCACTACCTCGCACTTGCCGATATCGTGCAACAATGCCGCCAGCCTAACCTCCAACGTGGATGCAAATGCTGCAGAGGCCTGGCAGGCTGAGATGGAGTGGGAGAGAACATCCTCGTGGTGCATGCCCCCTTGGAACAATCCATCACAGGCCTTGAACTCCGGAAGAATGACGGTGAGAATCCCCTGTTCTTTGAGGTAGGAAAGTCCTGTGGCGGGATGGTCGGAGAGTACAAGCTTGAACAGCTCATCGCGGATGCGCTCCGCACTTACCTTGGAAAGGTTCTCCTTCAGCATTCCCATGGCCGACAAGGTTTGCATTTCAATGGAAAAATTGAGTTTTGCTGCAATCCTGGCGGCCCTGAGTATTCTCAGTGCATCCTCAGCGAAACGCTGCCGGGGATCGCCGATTGCCCTGATGATCTTGTTTTTCAAATCCTTTTTCCCGTCATGCAAATCGATGATGCGTCCATCTCTGCAATCGGCTGCGAATGCATTGATGGTGAAGTCCCGTCGCTTGAGATCTTCTTCGAGACTGGGAATGAACGTAACAGAGCTTGGGTGCCTGCCGTCGATATAGTCGGCTTCACTGCGGAACGTCGTCACCTCGAAGCTCTGCTTTTCAAAATGCACGGTAACCGTGCCATGCTCGATGCCGGTCGGTATCACGTGCTTGAAGAGTTGCATCACTTGGTCGGGGAGAGCGTCGGTGGTGAAATCATAGTCTTCGCTTTTCAAGCCCAAAAGATGGTCGCGCACAGCCCCTCCCACGATATAGAGGGAGAATCCTGCATCGGTGAAGTACCGGGCAAACCTGCGGATGACAGGCGGAATCGACAAGACATTCATATGCGAACAGTAGCGCGCATGCCGAAGAACGTCAACGGGAAAAACAACTCACAAAGGTTGTCATTTCCTGCAGATATGAATAGAATGGCGTCATGCGATTGCATAGACGCGAGGAGTAAGTATGTTTCGTCCAGTAAACACCAAAGTGGATTTTCCCCAGATGGAAGAGAATGTTTTGTCGTTTTGGCAGGCAGAGGATATTTTCAAGAAATCGATTGAATCAAGGTCACAGGAGAACGAATACGTGTTCTACGATGGACCTCCGTTTGCCACGGGCCTTCCCCATTTCGGCCACTTGGTTCCTGGAACCATCAAGGATGCCATTCCCCGATACCACACCATGAAAGGCAAGCGCGTCAGACGCGGTTTCGGGTGGGACTGCCACGGTCTTCCTGTTGAGTATGAGATGGAAAAGACGCTGGGCATCAGTGGTCATTCTGCCATTGTCAAGTACGGCGTAGCCAAGTTCAACGAGCAGTGCCGCTCGATTGTCCTGCGCTATACCAAGGAGTGGCAGAGTACCATCAACCGCATGGGACGCTGGGTGGATTGGGAGAACGGATACCGCACAATGGATACCGACTACATGGAAACCATCTGGTGGGTGTTCAAGACCCTGTATGAGAAAGGCTACATCTATGAAGGGTACAATATCCTTCCCTATAGCCCCGCCCTTGCAAGCCCGCTTTCCAACTTTGAAGTCAACCTCGGCGGGTACCAGGATGTGGTCGACCAGGCTGTGACCGTTCGTTTTGCCGTCGACGGAGAGAAAGATACCTACTTTCTGGCATGGACGACCACGCCCTGGACGCTTCCATCCAACCTGGCCCTGGCCTTTGGGCCAGAAATCGACTATCTGAAGGTCCATGACAAGAGTGACGGGAATTACTATATATTGGGCAAGGCCCGTCTTGGCCATTACTACAAGGACCCGGCCTCCTACGAGATTGTGGATGAGCGGAAGGGAACCTTCTACAAGGGGATGCGGTACCAGCCGTTGTTCCCGTATTTTGCTGATTTGAAGGAAAAAGGTGCCTTTGTCTGTGTAAATGGTGATTACGTAACCACCGAAGACGGCTGCGGCATTGTTCATACAGCCCCCGGATTCGGAGAGGATGACTATCAGGTGCTCAAGGGAAGCGGGATTCCCGTTGTCTGTCCGATAGACCTGGAGTGCCGCTTCACCAATGAGGTGCCCGATTTTGAAGGACGTTTTGTCAAGGATACCGACAAGGATATCATTGCCTACCTCAAAGAGCACAATCTTTTGGTCAAGCGCGAGAACTATCTCCACTCGTATCCGTTCTGCTACCGAACCAAGAAACCTCTGATCTATAGGGCCATGAGCTGTTGGTTCGTCGACATCAACAAGATCAAACAGTACATGCTCAGTTCCAACGAACAGATTTCCTGGATGCCCGACCACCTCAAGTACGGCCGTTTCGGCAAGTGGCTCGAGGGGGCACGTGATTGGGCCATCAGCCGCAACCGGTTCTGGGGAAATCCCATTCCCGTGTGGAAGTGCGACGGCAGCGACCATATCGAGGTGATCGGCAGTGT
>NZ_DJGW01000103.1:0-3584 GCF_002432845.1 Sphaerochaeta sp. UBA5836 | reverse complement strand
TGGCCCAGCCCCGACGGGAAGGGTACCATGAGGCGCATCGGAGACGTCCTTGACTGCTGGTTTGAGTCCGGTTCGATGCCCTATGCCCAACAGCACTATCCGTTTGAGAACAAGGAGTACTTTGAAAGTCACTTCCCTGCAGATTTCATCTGTGAAGGACTCGATCAGACCCGTGGTTGGTTCTATACCCTCACCGTCATTGCTGCCGGTTTATGGGAAAAGCCTGCATTCACCCACTGCATCACCAACGGCATCGTCCTGACCGCCGAAGGCAAGAAGATGAGCAAGAGCGAGCGCAACTATACCGACCCGATGGAGATCGTCAAGCTCTACGGGGCCGACTCGCTCCGCTTTGCCCTGATGAACAGTGCCGTTGTCCGCGCAGAGGATTTGAAATTCAGCGAGGATTCGGTCAAGGAAGTCCTCAAGACCCTGATCATTCCCCTGTGGAATGCATATTCGTTCTTTGTGACGTATGCAAACATCGACGGCTATGAACCCTCGGAGACAGCATTCAAGGATTTGACCAATCCCATGGATAGGTGGATCATCAGTGCCATGCAGCGGTTTGTTCAGGAAGCAACCGCCGCCTTCGAAGCGTACGACATCCAGAAAGCATGCTCACTCTTTGTTCCCTTCATTGATGATTTGAACAACTGGTACATCCGCCGAAGCCGCCGACGGTTCTGGAAGGGGGAGAACGACACGGACAAGAAACAGGCCTACGACACCCTGTACAAGGTGCTTCTGACCTTCCTCAAGGCGGTGGCCCCGATCATTCCCTTCACCACCGAGGATATCTACCAGAATCTGCGGACCGGTGAAATGCCTCAGAGCGTCCATTTGTGCATGTATCCCGACTACTGCGATGAGGAACGAGACCTTGCCTTGGAAAATCAAATGTCGTTGACGCAGAAGGCGATAGCCATGGGACGTGCGCTGCGCGCATCCAACAACTTGAAGATTCGCCAGCCTCTGAAGACACTCTTCCTTGTCGACAGGGAAGAGGAAGAGCGCACAATCCTGAATTCGATGCAGGACATCATTGCCGAAGAGCTCAACGTCAAGGAAGTCCACCTGAGTTCCGATGAATCTGAACTTGTCGACTACAGCGCCAAGGCCAACTTCAAAGTGCTGGGAAGCAGGCTCGGCAAGGATATGAAGGAAGTTGCTGCCCTCATTGCCGATCTTGATGGGAAAACCATCGCTTCGATGCTCGATGGAAAGACTCATACGATCACCTACAGCAACGGAGAGATTTCCGTGAGCAAAGATGAAATCATTGTACAGCGCACCGAGCTTGAGGGGGTGAAAGTCCTCAACGATGGTTCCTTGACCGTAGGATTCGATACCAAGGTTACACAAGAGCTGCTTGAGGAAGGTATCGCCCGCGATATCGTCCGCTCCATCCAGAATCTGCGCAAGGAGAGTGGTTTCGAAGTCTCCGATCGTATTCGCCTGACCTGGGATGGTGATGAGGTCATCAAGCAGGTCTTCGAGCACTTTGGCCCGACGATTGCAAAAGAAACATTGTCCAACTCGATGAGCTTTGCTACACTGGATGGTGAAGCAATTGATTGCGGCGATCACTTGGTGAGGTTGTTTGTCGAGAAGGATTGAATGCATGGTTAGATTCTGCAAGATTGCATCAGCTTTCGTTTTGACGGTCGTTGTCCTCTCCTCCTGTGCCACCGTGTCACAGAAGGGGCGGCCCTACTATGACTTCCAAGCGATGGGTGAAGAGAACGTGATTGTGGTGACCATCGATGCCAGCAAGGAGCAGGAGCTGGTGCAGGCAGCCTTCTCGGATCTTGAAGAGTTTGCGCGCCGTTCCAGAAGGGTATCTCTTGCGTTGAAACCTACATCCGATGCCTATCCCTTGGAGGCCGATGCCATCTCGGCATATGGGGTGGTGGAAGGTGACTATCCGAAGTTCCTTATCAATACCGGCATGATGTACGCCAAGGAGTTGGAACGGAAGGGCAACAAAGACGGACTTACGTGGTTCAGCCAGAAGAGCGGGCCTGTCTCGCTGTATACGCCGAAGAATGACAAGCTGCTCTTCACCAATGGTTCGTATGAGGAGAGCTATTCGAGCTTTGCAGCGAAAAACCGGTTGATCGATGACCAGACCGCCATGCAGATGGCACAATCATCAATCGCTGTCTATTCCCTGCATCCAGAAACCTTTTTTGATTTGGGACTTGGGTTGCCCGATACGGTGATCAAGCAGGCGAAGTCGATGTTGTTGTTGATCAATGCGGATGATGCAGGCTCGTATACCTTGGATGCGTATATCACCATGGATACTGCAAAGCTTGCATCCACCCTGTCCCAGATGGTACGCACCGCATACATTGCCAGATTGAAGCGGGAGAAGATTCCCTATAAGATTGCAGACTTGATGAAGATGTTTTTGATAGAGGATGATCGAGTAACGATCAAACACATGGAATTGGGCGAAGAGCAGATGGAAGCTCTCAGACACAGTCTGACTGGAATGCTTTAAGCCTGAGAGGAGATACATACGATGCCTTCTTATGAGTACGAGTGTCAGCTTTGCAAGGCACGAGTTGAACTGGTCCAGTCTTTGGACAAACATGAGGCTCCTGCCGTCTGCCCTTCCTGCAACATGGAACATACCATGATGCGGGTAAACATTCCCTCTTCGTCGATTCCTGAACAGGAATCAAAAGAGGAGGAGTAAGTCTCGTGGAACAGAGTAAGAAACGAATCTTGACAGGAGACCGTACCACCGGTCGATTGCACTTGGGACACTATGTGGGTTCTCTGAAGAGCAGGGTGGAGTTGCAGGACAGCTACGATACGTTCATTTTACTGGCGGACGTACAAGCCCTCACGACGCACTTCGAGCATCCTGAGCTCATCAACACCAGCATCTACGATGTCGCCATAGACAACCTTTCAGTAGGACTCGACCCTGCCAAGATTACCTTGGTCCAACAGAGTCAGATCACCTCCATTGCAGAGTTGACGGTCTTCTACTCGATGCTTGTGACGGTCAATCAACTCAGGCACAACCCGACGATCAAGACCGAGGCGAAGAACTACGGGTATGCCGACCTCACCTATGGATTTCTCGGATATCCGGTGAGTCAAACCGCCGATATCACCTTCTGCAATGCACACCTTGTTCCCGTTGGTGAGGATCAGATTCCACATATTGAATTGGCACGAAAGATTGTGCGCAAGTTCAATGATATGTATGGAACCTCCATTGTTGAACCTGAAGCGAAACTCAGTACCGTGGGAAGGCTGTCAGGGCTGGATGGCAATGCAAAAATGGGCAAGAGCCTGGGCAATGCAATCTATCTCTCCGATACTCCTGAAACGGTATGGGAGCGGGTACGTAACGCCGTCACCGATCCGGCAAGAATTACGGTGAAGATTCCCGGTCATCCGGAAATCTGCAACGTCTACAAGTATCACTGCGTGTTCAATCCCGATGAGGCTGCCGATATTGCCGAGCGGTGCCGCAATGCACAGCTTGGATGTGTTGCCTGCAAGAAACGGCTCAACGAAGTGCTGAATGCCTTGCTCGATCCCATCCGACAGAGAAGGGC
>NZ_DJGW01000075.1:30651-31216 GCF_002432845.1 Sphaerochaeta sp. UBA5836 | reverse complement strand
AGCTGCGTTCCAAGACCGACTGGATGGTAAGTATCAACTACCCGATGGGCTTCTTCAGCTTTGTCGAGGCGGTTGTGCTTCCCTCCATGACAGGAAAAGCAGAGGATATGGGCATGGGTCTACGCTTCTATACCAATGCAGGGGAGACAAAAATAGAGGGGGGCTACCTTACCAAGGATGAAAGCGGCCGAGTGCACAAGTTCTCTGCAAGTCTGCAGGGAAATATCGGCCCCGACTGGTATTTTGCCTCCTCGATTGCCATCGACCAGACCAACCCCAACGCCTCCGACATCCAGGAATCCTGGATGATCAGCGGCGGGCTGTTTCATATGCAGTATCTCAGCGGAGATAGAAATGTGTCCCTTCGACTTGAAATACTCAGCCGACCGTTCGGCACGTGGAAGTTTGCAAGTCAGAGCGAAGAGTCCTGTGCATTGCTGCTCTACCCCGAGCTCGTCTACAGCCCCACCGGCTCGCTCTCCTACAGCCTCAGGGCGATACTCTCCCCGCTTGATCTCAGCACCCTGGTTACTGCAGGAGCATCCTGGTCGGTGTTTGAAGGCTT
>NZ_DJGW01000075.1:24424-30515 GCF_002432845.1 Sphaerochaeta sp. UBA5836 | reverse complement strand
CGCTTGACCGCCCCATCCAGACCTCCACAGCAGGGGACTTCCATCCTCGCCACGGTGATGCTTCGAATATCGTGATTGGAAAATATCTGGGTGAGCTGGCGGGCATAGTCGCCTTCATCGAGCTTGGGACAACCGATGAGGGTGACACGGCTACGGATGAAGGTATTGTGAAAGTCTCCGTGCGCATACGCAGCGCAGTCGGCGGCGATGAGCAGGTCGCAGTTGTTGAAGAACGCTGCATTGGGGGCGGCAAGCTTGATCTGCACCGGCCACTGCCTCAGTTGACTTGCAGCAGGTGCGTGAGCACCATCCCTCCGGCTCTCCTTCATCACCTTGATTTGGCTGCCGGGACAGCTGAATACAGGCTTGTCGGTTTGCATGAACGCTTCAACCGCCTCATGATTGAAGGCAGGAGCCTCGCGCTCTTCAAAACTGATGGCTCCGGTGGGGCATACCGGCAGGCAGTTGCCCAATCCATCGCAGTAATCCTCGCGCAGCAAAACCGCCTTGCCGTTGACCAGGCCGATGGCTCCTTCCTGACAGGCGCTGACACACAAGCCGCAACCGTTGCACTTCTCTTCATCTATGGTAATCATTTGTCTGATCATACTATCCTCCATTGTCTCGAATCGAGGGCTATGGTACCATGGGGCTCAGGTTTATTATGTTGTTTTTACAACAGAAAAGGAAATCCTATGGATATAGTACAGATTCTAGAGCGATCAGTATTGTTTACCCGGATCCAGCCTGGGAACGTCGAGGACCTGCTCTCCTGCCTGAAAGCAAGAACCTCTACGTTTCCCAAGGATTACACCATCATCGACGAGGGAGAGTACACCGACGAGATGGGAATCATCCTATCAGGATCGGCAAACATCGTCCGCCACGATTTCTGGGGCAACCGAACGGTGGTTGCCAACCTCGGCGTTGCAGACAGCTTTGCTGAAACCATAGCGTGCACCCAGCTGCCCAGCGAGGTGGTCGTCATTACTTGTGAACCGACCATCGTTCTCTTTTTGAACATCCACCAGGTCATCACCACCTGCCGAAAAGGCTGTGTCCATCATCAGTCCTTGATTGAGAACATGGTCAAGCTGTTATCGCAGAAGAACCTTGAACTGATGAAGAAGATGAATCACATCACCAAGCGAAGCACCCGGGAAAAGCTGCTGTCGTACCTCTCCGAGGAGGCAAAAAAACGGAAAAGCAGAACCTTCTCGATTCCTTTCGACCGCCAGCAGCTTGCCGACTACCTCTGCGTCGAACGCAGCGCCATGTCCAGCGAACTCTCAAAAATGCGCAGTGAAGGTTTGCTGGAGTATCAGAAGAGTACCTTCACCCTATACGAGGAGGAGTAGATGAAACGGTTCCTATTGCTTGCAACTCTAGTGGCTTTGATGCTGTTTACGTCCTGCACAAGCACATCCCATCGGCCCAAGCCCCTTGCCGTCGAGGTGGCCAAGGAAGTGGATTCCCCACTGCTTGTGCTCTCGATCAATGAGAACGACCTGTACCAGGCTGGCTACAAAAACGGGGACTGGGTGCTTATCGAGCTTGACGGGATGCTGATAAAGGCACTGCTAGCCGGCAGTGCCTCACAACAAACCACCACCTTGGTAGCGGGTCCGACAAGCTCGTTTCTCTACACTCCCACCGCAATCAGGCAGGGAAGCTCAGGCCTTCTGATCCCCTACCGACCGCAGCAAGAGAGAGCACAATCGTCAGTGAGTTTTTCGGGCAGCTTTGTCTTCACCCTGTAGCTGGATCGGCTCGGACAAGATGTCAAACGTATCGCACACGGTTTCCAGCAGGAATATCCTGACACTCTGCATGTCCAGGCCACCCTCATAGGGGCCGAGGTCCTCACGAACGTCGTTGGTGTACACATAGCCGCGCAACTCGGAGAAATACCCTTTGGTGCTGTAATCCTCCTGCAACTCACGCAGTGAACAGCCCAGCTTGTAGGAGAGGGAACGCAGGTCTTCCTGCTCCAAAGAGACGGCAAGAATTACCTGTTTGCCGCGCTTGACGATCAGAGAGTAGGGAATATTCACCAAATCTTCCCCGCTTTTGCAGGCAGGGTTCTTGAGTATGGTACACACAAGCGTACCGCACTTCCATATTTCATCTGCAAGAATGCCATCGGTCTCATCGGGAAACGAATGCCAGATGAGCGGGTCTATTGCAGCTTGGTTGACAGGGTCTAACAACATAGGAGCCTCCAAATCCACAGTAGCCTGTCATCTTGCTTCTAGGCAAGAGGTTTCTCATCTTGACCGTTCAACTGAGGCCCCGTATTGTAATGTCATGAGCAACAATCCAATCTTTCTGGCCTTTTTGGCGACGATGGGCACGTGGGCCATGACGGCCCTGGGTTCGGCCTTTGTGTTCTTCTTCAAGACAATCCAAAAGCATGTGATGAACACCCTGCTGGGTTTCGCCAGCGGCATCATGATCGCTGCCTCGTTCTGGTCGCTGCTTGCCCCGGCGATCGAGCTTTCCCAGGACGGCCCGGTTCCAGCCTACCTGGTAGCGACAATCGGCTTTCTTCTCGGCGGCCTCTTTCTCTACGCAGCCGATCATCTGCTGCCCCATGCCCACATCGGCTCGAAGAGGGGTGAAGAGGAAGGCATCCCGACCCACCTTCGCAGGTCCATCCTGTTGGTCCTCTCCATCACGTTGCACAACTTTCCCGAAGGCTTGGCCGTCGGGGTTGCCATCGGTTCGGCCGCCCTTGGCGGAGGGGACATGAGTGCGGCACTGGCGGTTGCCATCGGCATCGGACTGCAGAACCTGCCCGAAGGGGCTGCTGTTTCCATCCCGCTGCGCAGGGAAGGCCTGAGCAGGACAAAGAGTTTTTTCTACGGCCAAGCATCCGGTATCGTGGAACCCATTGCGGGTGTCTTGGGAGCCCTTCTGGTAACCCGGATGACGCCCGTTCTTCCCTATGCACTCGCCTTTGCAGCAGGAGCGATGATCTATGTAGTGGTCGAGGAGCTGATCCCGGAAGCACAAGCGGCCTCGGACGACCACAAAGGAACCCACTACGCCACCTTGGGAACCATGGTTGGCTTTGCGGTCATGATGATTTTGGATGTAGCCCTGGGCTAGATGCGCTGCAAGAGGTTCTCGATGGTCAGCGACCCCAGGCTGGCAATACCCCGGTCCTGAACCTGCAAGGCAACAGCCTCTCCGGCGGTATCGTGCTCCACCTCGTCGATGGTTTCCAGTCCATACAGGCCTACCACCAAATCCTGCAGGCGCAGGCTTTCCAGCGGTTGCTTGGGAATAAAGCTTGTATGACTGTTGTTCGTCGGGGTGATGAAATTCAGCTGGGTCAGCAACGCCAAAAAACCTTGGAGCCTGTTGTAGGGAATGGCAAGACGGTCGAGCATCTCCCTAACCGAGGTTGCACCCCTGCCGTCGCGGAAGTTGCTGCCGATGAGCATCATGATGTTGGTGCCCTCGGAGAGCTGCAGGGCCGGGCTTTGCGGAAGGCCGATGAAGCTGGATGCATCGGGCCTGAACTGGTGCACATAGGCAAGCTCAACGCTGAAGAAGACCGTTGCCCAAAAAACATAACAGAAGAACAAGAATAAAAAGACCGCCGCAAACGAACCGTAGATGACAGAGAAGTTGGTGGCCATCGAGGTAAGGAGGGTGGTGAATTTGCTGAATATGCTGATGAACAGCACCCCTGCAAGACTGCCGAGGAACGCGGCATCGAACCGCACTTTCGTATTGGGTACAAAATAGATGAGAAGAAAGAGGATGAGGGCGACGATGATCGATGGGGCAAGCGTCCTCAGCACACTCGACCAGCGACCGATGGTGACACCCACCAAGTCGAGATACCATGTGGCCAGCACCGACTGCACGCTCACATAGGCAGCCAAAAGCAGGCTCGCTACAATGAGAAAGGTAACATAGCCTGCGAAGCGTTTGAGAGTATTGCGACTGCGCGAGGACCGATAAATCTGGTTGATCACCGACCACACCTTGTTGATGAGCAGGACCATGGTGATCAGAAAGGAGACCAGCCCCACCACGCCCAGGCTCGTCGCATTGCGGGTGTAACGGTCCAAGAGAACCATTAAATCCCCTCCTGCCTGTGGTCCGACAAGGTCGGAAATCCACTGGGACAGGACGGCTGTCAGCGGTTCAAGCACCCCCAGGGTCTTGAAAAACGTAAATATGAAGGTTAGGGCGGGAATGATGGCAAGGAGGGTTGAATACACCAAACCGGAGGCTGAATTGAGAATATTGTCTTTCATCGCCTGCCTGAAGACGATGGCGATGAACTTGCCCAATCGTTTGAGGTTCTGTTGCATCACGCTCCAATGCGTTGTTTTCATAGCCTTTGCTTCATCCAATTGTAGAGATACTCCTTGGTCGATTGGCGGTTTGTCTCTTGAAGCAACTCATGTCGTGCCTCAGGAATCAGGGTAAGCGTGATGTCTGAGATGTTGCAGTCACGATACAGCTCATATACCTTGCGAACTCCCTTGCCATACCCTCCTACCGGGTCTTCCGTTCCACTGATGATGAGCAAAGGCAAATCGACGGGTAGTTTCCTGGCTAAAACCCGGTTATTGGCCATCTCTATTCCATCAAGCAGGTCCTCAAAGAACTTGGAAGTGCAGACAAAACCGCACAAGGGATCCTCTATATAGGCTGCAACCTGTTCCTTATCCCGGGAAAGCCAATCGAAGGGTGTTTGGGCATTGGGTATTTTTTTGTTGTAGGAGCCGAAACTCATTTTATCAAGCAGGGCATCAGGATGCTTGGAGCCATGCTTGGAAACATGGGAGCGGGCGATCAGTTTTCCCACCTTGCCCAACAAGCCTTGCGAGGAACCGGTACCCATGATGATCACCCCGTCGAAGAGGTCGGAGTGTTCAACCATCAAAGAGCGTGCAAGAAAGGAGCCCATGCTGTGACCAAGCAAAAAGAGGGGTTTCTTGGGGAACTCTGAAAGAATGACATTGCACAGCTCGTAGGCGTCCTCCACCACGCGCCTCCACCCTTCCCGTTCTGCAAAATATCCCAGTGTTTCCCCATCGCGCTGACCGGTCAAGCCATGACCACGGTGATCGGGAGCATAAACGGCAATACCCTTGGAGTTGAGAAACAGCGCAAAGCGCTGATACCGAAGACTATGCTCGGCCATTCCATGCAAAATCAGGAGCACTCCCTCGATCTGCCTCTCCTCAGGAATCCATACACGATACTGTATCGTCTTGCCGTCGCTGCAAACCAACCCCCTGATTGTAGTCATAGGCCCCTCCCCGTCTTGTTTATTTTTATATAATTCTCGTATCATGATAACAATATTGTGTACACACCACAAGGACCAAATTTACTCTGTTTGGGAAAATATTGCAGGAGAAAGCGAACTCATGCTTCCGACTTTGATTGTAGCCAGTGATGTTCATGGATCGACGGTTGCGCTGCACCGGCTCTTGCAACACGCCAAGGTCCATCGAGCACAGCAAATTCTCATAGCCGGAGACATCTGTCCTCCCTCATCACCTGCTTTCAAGCAGCTGCTGAGTCAACCTGTCGAGTTCATATTGGTCCGGGGAAATTGTGACAGTTCGTATGACTTCAGCTCTGCCGGCATCAACCTCCCTCCCTTGGTGCAACGGCTGCAATGGGGGAAGTACCCGGTGGTAATGACGCATGGAGACAGGTTCCCCTCACCCTATGGATTGGATATGGAACGGGGCGACATCTTCATTTCAGGACATACCCACGCCCCCCGCCTGATGCTGGGCGAAGACGGAATCCTGCACATAAACCCAGGCTCCACCACCTTTCCAAGAACGGCGTTGGGCCCCACCTATGCCTTGTTCTTTGAAGAAGGAATCAGCATCCGCAGCTTTGACGACGATCGTCCGCTGCCTTCGTTGCAATACTACTTCTTGTGACGGAGGAGGCTCTCATAAGCGTCCAAAAGCCGGGCGAGCGGAACAACCTGCGCCCTTCGGTAATTGCTCTTTCCATTAACCAGAAGCTGGTCCGGCAGTCGTCCCTTCTGCTTGTGCCCGTCAAGCAACAGAGTGTTGATCTCCTGCTGCAACGCTTCAGC
>NZ_DJGW01000075.1:0-24404 GCF_002432845.1 Sphaerochaeta sp. UBA5836 | reverse complement strand
CGAAGCAAAAGCAGCCAAGGTTGAGAAATTCTTGTGCCTGAACTTCCAGTAGGGAAAGTGGAAAATTGGATGTGCAAACGTGGGCAGCAGCATCAAGGGAGAGAGCCCGACACATTCCAAGGCGGAGGATACTTGCTGGACATAGAGAGCCCAAGAGGCAAGGGCCCGTTCATTTCCCCTGCGATACCGGTTTCCCCAAAGCAGCTCACCAAGTACCAATCGCTCATCGCCAAGCGATGCAAGCAAAGCCTGTACGGGAAGTGCACGATAATCGAAAGGAGGAAGCGGCAGGTTGTCGACCATGAAAGCATGTTCGGCTCCGCCATGGATGGTGACCAGTTCCTCCATGCTCCTTCCAAGCTGTTCGCCGGTCCCCCGCTGATACGCCATTGCATCCAGAAGCCTGAGATAGAGCATTGCCGATGAACGTTGCATATCGGGCAAGAAACCCAAAAGACCATCCATGCGGCTCTTTCTCGCCCACGAGAGAACCGCTCCGGCGCTTATCGGATCGAGTCCGTTCTCCAGACAGCGGGTAGCCAGCTGCTGCACACTGCGACTGTCAAAAAGCTCGAGATTCGATCCCAAGGCCATGGCGCTTTGCAGGTCCATCGAGGACTTCTCCTCACAGACAGGACCAGAGAGAACCTCGGGACGCCCCTCTTTTTCAGCCGAGCGCGGGCAGAGTCCCCACAGCCGGCCATCGATGCGCATCGAATAGTTGTCAATGGCGGCCCAACCATGATGGTTCGCCTTTGCAAGGAGTGCCAAAGACCCTTGTTTTGCTACCGTTCGGCAGATTCGTCTCTTGCTCATCGCCTTCAGCGAGGATTGGACCAGCAGTCCGAACCGATGAGGATCATAGGACTCCCTTCCCGCTGTGGTCGTATCGAGAGAAAAAAACTTGATGTTCTTCAAACCGAACACCAAGGCAGCGCCGCCGCATCGAATGTTCTGGTTGTCTACGACAAGAGAGGCATGGGCAACCTGGTGCTCGCCTGCCGGACCGATACAGACCACATGCTTGGAGGCAGCCCGCTTGGCAACCTCAACGGTGGTCAGGTTGTGGAATTCCTCGGCTGCAGCAAAGCTCACCCCTCCATCATGGATCCTGAAGCTCATGAGTCTGCGAGCACGACCGGTGATGACCAGTGCACAATAGCCGGCACCCGCGATTGCACCCGCAAGCGGAGAAGAAGCACTTGCGACGGCAATTTTTCCTGTCAGGGGACTTTTCGTGACAATGGTGCAGGAGGTTGGACAGGGCATGGACAGGTCGGCAGCCGCTCCGGGTGCAAAGACAACCGGATTGCCGCTCTCATAGTATTTATCCCCTAGTTCTGCAACGACTGCAAATCGTTTCCATAGCTGAAGGGCAAGCAATCTTCCCCCAAGGTATGCCTTGGCATCAGCTTCAGACAACGGAATAACTTCACATGATTCCGATGCGATATCTATATGCAATACCGAGCGTTGCCGATACGGGAACGCCAATGTACGCTTCTTTTTCATATACAAAGGGTACCTACCTCACACGTTGCTGTCAATCAAAATCCGGGTGTTTTTACTGGAGTGACAAGTATAGCATGAATTTACAAAAATTGCTTTCCCCTTGCCGCTGGTATCTCAAGCCTGTATTATTTACCCATGAAACAGATTCAAGTGACGATCCATGGCCAAACCCTCTCCTTGCCGATCGGCTCTACCGTTGAGGATGTATTGCTCAAAGCCCAAGTCAAGGAAACCTGCAGGCATCCGGTCTACGAAGACAATCCCTTTGTAGGAGCGCTGGTCAACCACGAGTTGCACTCCTGTTCCCGGTCTTTGGTTGCCGACTGCACGGTGGAACCGGTTCGCTTGTTCGGTGATATGGGCAAGCGTATCTACCGCCACTCGATTTGCTATCTTTTGTGTGCCGCTGTTTCCATGCTCTATCCGGCACGCCGCCTGGTGATCGGGCATTCACTGGGTGACGGCTACTATTTCAGCTTCGATGACGAGTTGACACTCAGCCGAAACGACATCCTTGCCATCGAACAGGCGATGCGTACATTGGTTGAGCAGAATCTGGACATCGAGGAGATCACACTGACGTATGAGAACGCCCTCACCTATTTCGAGCAGAATCATTTCGACCAGACTGCAGCGCTCCTTTCGACCCGCAATGAGCCGAAGGTGAACCTCTACCGCCTCAGCGGGTACCTGGACATCTCCTATGAACCCCTGCTCAGCAAGACGGGGTTGATGAGGGTCTGGGAACTCAAGCCGTATCAGGAGCGCGGCATGCTGCTGCGCTATCCCAGGTCGCACAACATCAAGGCCCTTGATCCGTTTGTAGACAACCCACTGCTCTTCTCGGTCTTCAAGGAGTACAAGGCGTGGGGGAGCATTTTGGGCGTCCAGTCGCTGGGCCAGCTGAACCAGATGGGCAACCAGAACACCGTGGAATCGTTCATCAGGCTGGCGGAAGCCCTGCAGCAAAAGAAAATTGCCAACATTGCCGACCAGATCAATCTGCACAGCAGTGTCAAAGCGGTTCTTATAGCAGGTCCTTCCTCTTCTGGAAAAACCACCTTTGCCCACAAGCTGGGAATCCAGTTGCAGGTATTGGGTAAAAAAACCATAAAGATTTCACTGGACAGTTACTATCTTCCACCCAGCCAGGCCCCTAAGGACGAATTCAACAAGCCCGACCTGGAGGCTCTCGAGGCCCTCGATGTTGCAAAATTCCAAGCGGACATTGCAAGCCTGTTCAGAGGCGAGGCGGTACATCTGTGCAAGTTCGATTTCAAAACCACAACCCGCAGTTATGAAGCAGAACCGGTACAGATGGACAAGCGGACAATCCTGATCATTGAAGGCATCCATGGGATGAATCCCCAACTCACTGCGTCACTTGAGAGCGATTTGCTCTTCAGGGTATACATCTCAGCCCTTACCCAGCTGAACCTCGACGACCACAATCGAATCAGTACAACCGACAATCGAATCATTCGACGCCTGATCAGGGACAACCGCACCCGGGGGACGAATGCTGAGACCACCCTCAACATGTGGCCGTCGGTGCAGCGAGGCGAAGACCGCTACATTTTCCCGTATCAGAACAATGCAGATGTACTGATCAACAGTGCCCTCGATTATGAGTTGGGGGTGTTGACCACCTATGCCCAACCATTGCTGAAAATGGTCAAGCCTTCGGCAGGTGCAGCCTATGAGACGGCTCGCAGGCTGCTCAGGTTCCTGGAGCATGTAAATCCCATCCCCGATACGTTAGTGCCACCGGACTCCCTGCTCAGGGAGTTCATCGGCGGCAGCGAGTTTGACGTCATTTGACGAAGGAGCATGTATGGAACTCTACGATTCCAGACAGATTGATACCCACGCGTTGGAGACGAGACTGGGAAAGCCGGTCAAGCTGTATGAAAAGTCGGTTACCAGCCTCGGTGAGTGCATCATTGCAATGATCCGCTGTGATACAACCAAATACATAGTCGCTCATGGCAGTGGGCCGGTCTTCGATGAGTTGGCAGGCGAAGCTGGACAAATGATCAAGATTTGTCCTGCCGACCATGCAAACCGCCTTGTCCTGAACAAATACCTGCCGTACACCGCCCCGGTGGCCAATACAACCAAGCGGCCGTCGCTGGGCTTGGGCGACCGGCTCGGCCAAGCGACAGCCGGTCATATCCAAGCCTTGCAGGGCACGAATGTGTTCCCCTTCTTCGCTCAGCAGTCGATCAGGGAGCTCAACTTCACCGGCCGCAGCTTTGATGATGTCATCGATGCCGCCGCCTACGCAGTTTTCCAAGAGGGCTATACGACCGGTTACGGTGCCGACGGCGATCACCTGAAGAGGTGTGAGGATATTGAGAAATCACTTTCCCAAGGTGCTACGATGATCACCCTCGACTCCTCCGAACAAATAGACAACTTGATCCAATCCTTGGACGAAGAGGCACTTCTCGGACGTTATCAACAGCTGGACCATGAGATACGGGAACGGTTCGAGAAGCTGTATCAGGAGCAGTTGTTCACCATAGGAGAAGAGGTGATCAAACTCGACCGCATGCATCTGATGCAGGACGTACTGACCTATCACAAGGCCTTGGATTTCATTCAGATGGTCTATGAGAACTATATCCGCACCTCATCCAAGCCGATTGATTTCGAGATCTCCATCGACGAGACCGACACCCCGACCAATCCCAAAAGCCACTTGTTCATCGCCTTGGAGCTGAAGAGAAGGCAGGTCGCTGTCTCCACCCTGGCACCCCGTTTCATCGGAGAGTTCCAGAAAGGAATCGACTATATCGGGGACTTGGAAGAGTTTGGCGCAGACCTTGCCCAGCATGCAGCCATCGCCAACCACTTCGGCTACCGGCTGAGCATCCACTCCGGCAGTGACAAGTTCAGCATTTTCCCCATACTGGCGAAGACCATCAAGGGGAGCTTCCATGTCAAGACCGCCGGGACAAACTGGCTCGAGGCGGTCAGGCTGGTCGCCTTGAAGGACCCCGGCCTGTACCGCAGGATGCACGCCCATGCCCTGAAGCGGTTTGCCGATGCAAAAAAATTCTACCATGTAACCACCAAGCTCGACCGCATCAATGCTTTAGAGGAGGTGCAAGACAGCGAGCTTTGGCGCTATCTGGAGGATGACAATGCACGTCAGCTTCTCCATATCACCTACGGCTACCTGCTAAAGGACACAAACGAGCAGGGTGGCAGCCTGCTCGGTGATGAGCTGTTCAATTTGCTTGCACGGGAGGAACAGGAATATCAGTCGCTGCTGGCCAAACATATAGGCAAGCATCTTTCCTTGTTGGGATTCTCCAAGCAATGACAGGTGAGGCGGCCTTTCGGCCGCCTCATCTCCTTACACGTTGTAGATGTGCTTGTACTCGTCGAAGAGTTCGCTCACCGCCTGCTTGCATTTCCCGCAGACCGTACCATACTCGGTGATTTCCTGCAGTTGCTCCAGGGTCTTTGCCTGCTTGGTTTTCACCAGGTCCTCTATCTGGACATCAGTGACATTCTTGCATTCACAGATGGTCTTGGCTACATGCTTCTTGAAGGGGTTCTCCCTCCCCTGTTTTGCCAGATAATCATCAATGGCGGCACGCAAGGCTTTATCACCAAGCACCGAGCAGTGGAACTTGTGTTCCGGCAACCCTCCCAAGGCTTCGGTGATCGCGGTAGGAGTGAGGTGGTAGGCTTGCTCAAGGGTGAGGCCGATGGCCATTTCACTCATCATGGAGGTACTTGCAATGGCAGAGGCACAGCCATAGGTGAGCCATCTGAGGTCTGCAATCTTGTCATCCTTGACCTTGATCAAGACTTCCATCTGGTCCCCGCACGCCAGCGATCCGACATTCCCGATACCATCAGCATCAAACTGCTCGTCCTCCCTGAGGGTATTCCTGGGATTCATAAAATGGTCCTTCACCACCGGGGTGTAGACCCATTGGCTCATAAAATTGGTCATCGTGTTGACATCTCCCTTAAACGCTTGATAATCGGCGGCAGCTTCTCCAGGACATAGGCAACGTCCTGTTCGGTGTTATAACGGCCGAAACTGAACCGGATGGAGCCGTGGGCAAGCTCGATATCCACCCCGGAGGCCAAAAGTACATAACTGGGTTCAAGCGACCCGCTTGCACACGCACTCCCGGTGGAAACCATAATTCCTTCCATATCGAGATAGAGCAGGATGGACTCCCCTTCTGCATGAGGGAAGGAGACGTCAAGGGTGCCGGGCAGGCAGTGTTCCTGATTCCCGTTGACCACCACGTTGCTGATACGCTGCAGAATCCCGAGTCTCAGCATCTCCCTGAGCTTCCAGAGCTTCTCCTGCTCTTCTTTCTGATCACGCTGGGCGATGGAGGCAGCCACTCCCATGCCGACGATGGACGGGGTGTTATACGTCCCCGCCCGCTTTCCACCTTCCTGGTGTCCGCCATGCACCAAAGGCGTATAGGGAGCCTTGGCCTTGACGGCCAATGCACCCACACCTTTGGGTCCATAGAATTTATGGGAGGAGAGGCTGAGGTAATCGACTCCCAGTTCCCGCATCGAAACAGGTATTTTCCCGATGGCCTGCGTGGCATCGGTATGTACATATGCTCCAACTTGGTGGGCGAGCCCGGCAATTTCCGCAACCGGTTGGATGGTCCCGATCTCATTGTTCCCCAGCATCACCGAAACCAAGGCGACATCCTCGCCAAGAAGGCTCTTCATGGCATCCATGTTCACCATTCCCGTATGGTCGACCGGACATTCATCAACTTTGTAGCCGTGTTGTTTCAGGTATTTGACCGTCTCGATGATCGATGGGTGCTCGATGGTGGTGGTTACCATTCGATTGCGCTTCGAACCGATGTCGATGCGCTCCTTAAAGATATTGAATACGGTATTGTTTGCTTCGCTTGCCCCGCTGGTGAAGACGATCCAGGAAGGCTCGGCATCGATGAGGGAAGCAAGCGATTGCCTGCTCTGTTCGATGGCTAGAGCTGCCTGACGTCCTGCCATGTGCATGCTGGAAGCATTCCCGTAAAGCATATTTGCCTGATGTACTGCTTCGATGACATCTTCATGCATCGCAGTAGTCGCATTATTATCCAAATAGATCATGTGCTGTTCCATAATAAAACCTCATATACAACATAGTGAAGCATGACCCAAAGGGTCAATGTGCACCCATTTCACGCGTGAAATGTATTGTACAGAGGTTCGTCGGAGTCTTCGGAGGGGCAAGTCTTGCTATGAATGAAGCGGATGAAGCGCCGCTTGGCAAATCGCAGATGATTCTTTCGGGCCCACGCCACATAGCCGCAGCTTTCGGGCAGGTAGGAAGCGAACATCGCCTTGAGCCGGGTCATCTTCCGACAGCGGGTGCAACGGACAAACCGCTGGGCATATACCTTGCACTGCTTGGTCGCCGGGTCGAAAAATTCACACCAAGAATCCAGGTCTATGACAAGGTTGCGGCCGTATACAGCCTTCTCATGGCAACAGAGCCCGCACTTGGTGCATTTCTCCTCCCAACACTTACCCACAATCGACCTCCCGGCTCATCTCATCGAGGACCAGTTGCACCTTCTGGTGCACCGGAGGAAGAATGGAAAGGGCGGTTACGCTGATATATCCATCGCGTACAGCCTGAAAGTCCGTAAATTGGGTGTCGCACCGTTGTATCGGCTCCACTCCCCCCTTGAGGGAGAGCACCACCGAAGTTCCGAAGCGAACGGATGCAGAGTCAAAATACCGATGCTCCTGTTCACGCTTGGTCTCAACCGCATCATGGTATTCCAGGTAGCTGAGCACGCCGCTCTTCCACTTGCCGTTCCCGTTACCGGGAACATTGATATTGATGATGCACTCGCTGCTGGTAAGCGGATGGAACTGCTGTAGGTGTTCCACCACAAAGGCGGCGGTTCGGGTGAAGGGGAATGAGCCGTCCTTGCTCCTACTGCAACTGACGGCCATCGAACGCAGCCCTGTCAAGGCTGCTTCGCGTGCAGCCCCCACTGTCCCGGAATAGAGAATGTCGGTGGAAATATTGTAGCCATGATTGATGCCGCTGATCACCAAGTCGGGTGTCATGGGGAAAATCCTGCCTTTGGAGGCGTAGAGGATGCAATCGGCGGGGGTCCCGCTGCAGTGATATCGGTTCTCTGCATACTCGGTGATGACAATCTCACCGCGAAGCGTCATGGAATGGCTGCTGGCACTGCGCTCCGTTGAGGGTGCACATATCCAGACATCGTGTCCTGCCTGCACCAAAGCGTCGGACAGCGCAGCCAGTCCTTCACTCTGATACCCATCATCATTTGTCAGCAGTATTTTCATCTATGCTCAGGCAGCACAACTTTTGCAGCTTCATGCCCGCCATAGATATACCAACGGGGATGAAAACCAAAGATATGCTCGTAGTCCTCCAGACGGCTAATATAGCTTGGAAGTGCCTGTTTACTCAAGAGGACCATGATGTTGCCGGAAAAACCATTGGATATCTGGACCGATCCGAGGCATCCATTGAGTTCTGAAGCACGTTTGGTAAGCCAGTCGACCTCAGGACAGGTAACCTCGAGCAGGTCTCTCAATCCCGCCTGAACCCGGTTCATCAGCTTGCCGTACTGGGGGGCGTCCTTGGAGGTCAACAGGGAGGCTGCATCATTTGCCAGATGAGACTCCATCAGTACATATTCGCAGATATGGCGGGCTTCCTCGTCAAGGGGAACGATGCGTGCAGAGAGCTCGCTTTCAGGAAAGTCCCGCAAGAAACCACCGCTCTTCAGTTCCTTGAGCTTGGCGAAGGCACGCTCGATGGCGCGTCTTTTACTGTTGATTTCCTCACGCATCGCGTTCGGAGAAATCTTGCTGTCCACCACGATGGCGACATACTCGTCATTCTCCTCGGTAAAGGGAAAGGGAATTTCCTTATACGTTACATGCTGCAAGTCGTAGAAGAGCACCTTGGAAGGCTTTCCGTTGAGCATCGTCAAGAGATCGCTGATCTTGCAAGCTTCATTATTGAAAGCGGTACAGGCTTGGTAGGCGATTCTGATCATGGATGTCATTCCGAGATTCAGGCCTAGCAAGGCATCCAGGGCGATGACGGTTCCCAATGAGCAAGCGGTACTGACCATTTGGTTGTCACTGTACAATAGGCTTCCTTCCACGGTGATGTTCAAGCCGGTAAAGGAGACCCCCTCATTGCCAAGAACTGCGACGACACCCTTCAGATAGTTGCCCCACCGATCCTCCTTGCGGTACTTTATGGTACCCAAGGAGAAGCGTTTTCGGTCATTGAGGGTTGCATTGGTAAGTCTCACCAGCTGGTCGTCACGAAGTGAGACCGATACAAACAGTGTCGAGGCATCGGTACCGACGAGCGACCACCCCTTGCATGCATCCGCATAGCTACCCAGCAGGGTACAAGTACCCGGCACTTGAGCTATTACGAGAGGAGTCTCTCCGTACTCTTTGTTATGTTGCTTGATGACGTTATCCATGCCCCAACCTAATTTTTATGCGTCAATTTTAGGATACTTGTCAGCATAATGCAACAAAAAAACCTATTTTAGTATAACCTGCCGACTCAGCATTTCTCAATCCCTTCGATAGATGCACGAATTGTGTTGCTAATACCTTAAAAAAGCCACCATTGCTGGTGGCTTTCTGGTACATGCTTATTTTTCCAAACCGTAGCGCTTCTTGAAACGTTCGATGCGTCCAGCGGTGTCAACCATTTTCTGGGTACCGGTGAAGAAGGGGTGGCAAGCAGAGCAAATTTCCAGCTCCAAGCTCTTGGAAGTCGTCTTTGTCTTGATCACGTTGCCGCAGGAGCAACGAATCTCAGTCAATTCGTAGCGGGGGTGAATTCCGTCTTTCATGTTCAAATTCCTCCAGGAATATATAATCTGCTGGCTGTACGCAGCAGACTGGTGTCACATTTTCTTGGTCCTAATAGCCTGCGGAGTTCGTAGGAATCCCGGTGTTAATAGAGCGTAAGAACGCCTCATTATCCTTTGTCTTCCGTATTTTGTCAATGAGGAACGGAGTCATCTCCTGGTCGTCCATATCATTGACTGCATTGCGGGTGAGCCAGATTCTGGCAGCCTCATCAGGAGGCAGCAAAAGGTCTTCACGCCTGGTTCCGCTTTTCTTGATGTTGATGGCAGGCCAGAGCCGCTTGTCGGCAAGCCGGCGGTCGAGAATGATCTCATTGTTGCCGGTACCCTTGAACTCCTCGAAAATGACTTCGTCCATCCTTGAGCCGGTTTCGATCAAACCGGTTGCAATAATGGTAAGGCTCCCGCCGAACTCGATGTTTCGAGCTGCACCAAAGAAGCGCTTGGGTTTGTGCAGGGCATTGGAGTCGACACCACCGCTGAGGATTTTTCCACTCGCAGGTACCGTCTGGTTGTATGCACGGGCGAGACGGGTGATGGAGTCGAGCAGAATCACGACATCCTTCTTGTGCTCAACAAGCCGCTTGGCTTTCTCTATGACCATCTCGGCAACCTGGACGTGGCGGCTTGCCTGCTCGTCGAAGGTGGAGGCGATAACCTCACCGTTGACGTGACGCCGCATATCGGTCACTTCTTCAGGCCGCTCATCAACCAAAAGGACCATCAGAACGACTTCCGGATGATTGGTACTGATGGAGTTGGCGATTTTCTGAAGCAGGACAGTCTTGCCTGTTCTCGGGGGGGCGACGATCAAGGAGCGCTGGCCTTTACCGATGGGACAGAACATATCGATGATGCGAACCGACATATCCTCTTCAGCTGTCTCCAGTTTCAATCTCTGATCAGGGAAAAGCGGAGTAAGACTATCAAAAGGAACACGCATTTTTGCCACAATCGGCTCATCGCCGTTGACTTTGAGAATCTTGAGAATTGCAAAGAAGCGTTCATTCTCACGCGGGGTGCGCACCTGTCCATACACTACATCACCGGTTTTCAAATACAGGCTCTTGATCTGGGCGGGAGAGACATATACGTCCTCCTGTCCTGAGAGGTAGCTGTTGGCGGGGGAACGAAGGAAACCGAATCCGTCGGGAAGAATCTCAAGGGTACCGGTACCCACGATCACCCCACCGCTGGAACTGTGAATCCTAAGAATCTCGGCAACAATCTCCTGCTTGCGCAAATCGAGAATGGTATCCGGATTCAATCCCTTCTCGATGCCTACTTTGCGCAGTTCATCAATGGACATATTGGTATAGTGTTCAAGCTGGAGGACCGGCGCCTCGGGGTGTTCCTCGATATTCAAGTCAAAAGAAGGTTCTTCATTTTGATTCTGGCGCATGGGACGGTTGGGGCCGAAGCTCTGGCTCTTTTGGAAAGAGCTCTTGGGATGGCGGCTTTGCTGGTTGCGGTTACTGCTTTTGTTGTATTGAGGATTCTTTCGGTATTGATTCTGGTTCTGGTTTTGAGGCTTCTGCTCACTCTGGCTCGGTTTCTGGGACGGCTGAGCCTCTTGCTGGACTTCAACCTGGGGTTGCTGCACTATAGATGAAGCTTCCTCATTCACCGGCTGTTTCGTCTGTACAACGTCAAAGTCGAGCTGGGGTTGCTGGTCGTCCTGCACCTGAGGATTGTCATCCTTCAGCTTGACGCCGGCCTTCTTGGGTCTGCCCCTTCGATTTTTCTGCTCCGGTGACTCACTCGTTTCTTCTTGTTGTTCGGCACTCTGATCAGCAGCATATTCTGATGCTTTTGCAGCCACAGGGCTTTTTTTACGGGTGATACGTCGTACCGGTTTCTTGCCCTTTTCGGGCTCGGAAGGTACAGACAACGCTGCTTCAGTTTGCACTAATTCTTCGGAAGACATAGGATAAACTCCAACGGAACAAGGATTTATACGTACCCAAAAGGTACATCGACAACCCAACTCCTAAACTGTGATACAGGATGTAAGAATATGCGGGATTATAATTAACGATATATACGGATAACTTCCCGCGATTGGTACTCTAAATATATTGCCACTTCTTCACAGTGTCAAGCAAGCAAGCTCCTTTGATGTACTGACTTGCAAGAATCAAGGCAACCACGGAGGCCTTTCTTCTGATAGAATCACGACCATAGGAAGTGAGTTGCACCTTCACTGCTGCACTCGAGCGATGTTTGGAGGCAAAACCAAACCATACGGTTCCGACCGGTTTCTCGTTGCTGCCGCCATCGGGGCCGGCTATGCCGCTGACAGACAACGCCCAGTCAGTATGTGAACGGTTGAGCATACCCTGTGCCATCTCCAACACACAGGCCTCACTGACGGCCCCATGAGCCTGCAATGTTTCGCTACGCACCCCGAGCATGGCGATTTTCGCCTCATTTGCGTACGTGACCGCCCCACCATAGAACCAGGCTGAGCTTCCACTCTGGTCGGTGAGCAACTTTGCGACAAACCCCGATGTACAACTTTCAGCACAGCTGATCGTCTCACCCCTGGCTACAAGCAAATCCGTCAAGAGCTGGGCGGGCATGACATCGCCGTCCACCAACAATGACGGCCCGACCAAGGCCTGGAGGCGTTTGGCCATCTCAAGACGCTCCTCCTCATCGCCTCCCACCAGATACAGGCTGATTTTGAGGTCCTGAAACCGGGTGCCCCACTGAAGGCCGTTGAAGGTAACCTGTCTGCACAATTCCTCCAGTTTTGCTTCAGGAATCAGGAAGGTGGAGTATTCAGTACGTGAAAAGTCATCATGTCCGATCAGCTGGGCCAGGTAGGGCAATACCTGGTCGAAAAACATGGGATCCATCTCCCTGGGAGGCCCGGGCATGGCAATACAGACAATCTCGCGCTCGCCATCAGGGATGATACCCCTGAAGCCGGCTGCCGTTCCATGCGGATTGGGTATGGCGGTGAACCCCTGGGGAATCATGGTCTGCTGTTCGTTGGCCCCCCAAATCCTCTCACCGATGCGTGCATACAATGCATCAAAGGTTGCTTGGTCACGTACCAAGGGCACCTGTGCCATGTGGGCGACAATGCTGCGCGTAAGATCGTCGCTGGTGGGGCCGAGCCCGCCGGTGAGAATGACAATGTCACAGGTGTCGATGCACTCCTTGAGCACTTCCTCGATGGTTCCATCGTCGGGAACCAGGACCATGCGGTCGACCCGGTAGCCGAGCTGTGTCAGCTGGCTGGCAAGGACCTGGCAGTGTTTGTCCGCAATGACACCGCGGGTCAACTCAGTCCCGATGATAAAGAGTGCTGCACTGATATAGGTCATGTTCTGTTCTGCCTTCTCTCTCGTATGAAGTGTATGAGGTGATACAGGGCTCCCAAGCCAAGCAACAAGAACGACAGGTAGATGGCCAAAAAGGCGAACCAGTCGATATGCCGGGTGTAGAAGGTGAGACCATGACTTTCACCGGTGAATACCGGAACATCATAGATATGCCAACCTACCTTGAAGGGCTCCATTGGGTCGATGATTTTTCCGGTTACATCGATGACGCACGTCATGCCGCTGTTCGTACCACGAACGGTGGTGCGTCGATTCTCGATGGAACGGAACACAGCAAGGCCAAGATGCTGCATCTCGGCCGAGACGGCCTTCGACCAGCCATCGTTGGTCATGTTGACGATGACATCGGCCCCATTTGCCACAAAACCGGCATTCAGATAGCCGAAGACGTCCTCGAAGCAGATCGGGGTGGAGAATTTTATCCCTTCCTCGGTTTCGAACACCACGCTTTCATACCCCTTTTCCCACCAGTTGTAGTCATTGGCCAACAACAGGTTGTAGAGCAATGGCAGCTGTTTCTCATAGGGGAAGTGTTCGGTGAACGGAACAAGGTGTTGTTTTCGATAGGTATTCTTGATCTTGCCATCCTCAAAGAAAATGACCGTGTTGTAATCCTTGCGGTTCCAACTGCCGTCTGCAAGCAGGGCGGGCTGGGAAGGGTCGTCGATGACGCCCTCGGGGTTGCCGGTCACCAGAGGCACGGGCAGGGATTTGCCGAAGGCGACGAACTCCTCGACCAAGGCCGAGGTCGCAGGGTCGGAGGGGTAATTCTCATGCCATGCAACCGAAGGGACGAATGCGGTCTCAGACCACAGGATGATGTCGGGATCGGCCTGCAGGGCCTCAAGGCTCATGCGACGCAGATTGTTGAAGTTGTTCTTATAGGTTGTGTACCCGCCCTTCCAGGTATCGGCGCTGTGTTGGATGGTTGCAACCCTCCAGGTCTTTTCAGGCTCCTGGGATCTCCAATAGGAGATGCTGGCAAAACCATAGACAAGGATTGCAATCAGAACAACTGCATAGCCAATCAAAAAAACCAGATGCTGCTTCAGATACGAAGCGAAACCATCCAACCGATTGCGATACTTCTCGAACAGGATGAATGCCAAAAAGGTTTGAGGGAGAACCATCATGAACGTGACACCCCAGACACCGGTGAACTCGGCAATCTGGATGAAGGGAAGGTATTGGTAAGCTGCACTACCAAGGGTCCCGTAGGGGTAGCCTGCAAACCAATCCTGGCTGATGTATGAGTAGGCTACCCAAATGATGCCTTCCACGATATAGCCATACTTCTTGAACAGCTTCTGGGCAGCCTTCAATGCAGGAAACAAGACAGCCATCTCACCGCCCTTGATGATGGGAACGATCAGGATGGCGAGGGGATGGAAGGTCTTCAGCCAGTAATTGAAGAAGAGATAGAACATGAAGCCATACAAGAACCCATACACAGGCGTAAGTTTCCAGCTTGTGTTGCGAATCACCGCAAACACAGGAATCAAGGCGAAGAACCCAATAAAACCGAACCCGTTGACCGATATGAGGCCGGGAAAGGCCAATGAGTAAAGAAACGCCGCTGCCAATAACACAAAAACCTCAGAACATACCGTTCCGAGGTTCCGTCTGGGATGCAAATCAACCAAGAGATGTTCTCCTATTGCAAAACACGTGAAACTCAGTCGTTCTCCGGCTTGTTGTCACGCAATTCCCATACATAATCCTTGAGTTCTTTGCCAGGACGGAAAATTGCGACCCCGTGTGTCTCGACGGCAACTATGGCACCAGTCTTGGGGTTGCGAGCTTTCTCTCTGCCTTTGCGGGTACGAACTTCAAAGGTTCCAAATCCACGGAGCTCGATGACTTGATCGTTCTTCAAGCCTTCTTTCACTTCTTCGAAGAACTCATCGATAATCTTATGGATATCGGCTCTATTCAGTCCATGCTTCTCATAGAGACTCTCAATAATGGCTGCTTTTGTCAATTTTGGTCCTGCCATAGTAACTCCTTAACTCACAATATTTGCAAAAGAACATAAGCCGATTCCACAATCGACCTGATTTCATGAGACGGTTATGCCTGGGCGGCAGCCTGGTTGTTAAACTTGTTGTACTTGGCCTGCAATCTGGATTTCTTGCGGCTGGCGGTGTTCTGATGGATAATTCCCTTGCTTGCAGTTGTATCAAGCAGTTTGAGACTCAAGGCCAGGGCAGAAGCAGCAGTATCCTTGTCATCGGAGGCCACAGCGGCTTCAAACTTTTTGATTGCAGTGCGCATAGTGCTCTTGGCTGCACGATTCCTCATTCTCCTGACGCTGTTCTGTCGCTCTCTTTTCTCAGCAGACCTGTTAATCACGTAATACCTCCAAACATATTACCTTGAATACGTAGTTATTTGTATGAAATATGAAGTCGGCAACACAGGGCCGACGGTGTAAAAACATATCACAGTCTATAAAATCGGTCAATACAATGCTTTACTTCAGTTTGACAAAAATTCATCTGTATACTCCTTGGTTATCTCCCAACGACTGGCTTCCTCGTTGAAAAATACCGCTGAATGAGGGATTGTCAGCATCCGGCCCTCACTGCCACTGAGCTGGATCCTTTTTGAAAGTATGTTGACTTCTGATACTTTCATCAACTCGAACCCAACTTTCAATTTACTTCCTTCTGGAGGATACTTGCGTTTTTCCTCCACATAGAAGTCGAATTCGTAGGAGAGACAGCAAAGAAGCCTGCCGCAAGGACCGGAAATTTTCATTGAATTGAGTGACAAATTCTGTTCCTTGGCCATTTTGATCGAAACCGGATTGAGTTTATCCGTTACGCTATGGCAACAGAAATCCCTTCCGCACACAGCCAGACCGCCGAGCACCCGACTTTCATCGCGCACCCCGATTTGGCGCAATTCGATACGAATACGGAACACAGAAACCAAATCCTTGACCAGCTCCCTGAAGTCCACCCGGACATCTGCAGTAAAAAAGAAAATGATTTTCGGCTCCCCGAGCAAAAAGTGGGCGGTCACCAACTTCATGTCCAGTTTGTGATAGGCAATCTTCTCACGACAGATCCGCATTGCCTCATCCTCTTTTTCCATCAGCTCCTGATATCGGTCCAGGTCAGAGGGCGTCGCCAGGCGGTCGATCCACAGGATTTCTCCTGTCAGGTCCACTTCCTGAGGGTCCGGCTGAGGATTGCAGCCTGCGCAGGAGTCACAGGGATCTTCGTCAGGCTCAGAACTGAACAAGATCTCCATTTCCTCTGCAGGTTCTGCACTTTCAGCTTCACTCTCATCCTTGGGCATGCACTCACCATGCAGGCAGGCACCCCGGCACTGGTCGCAACCGGGAGTATACTCCTTGCCCAACCTGTCCGCACTCGTCATGATCACTCCCAAATCCAACCCATACCGGGTAGGCGCCACTACCGAAGTGCCGGGGTACAATACTGAATCCCAGGCACAGATGCAGGTCTCGTTGGATGAAGGGTTCTTTACCAAATATATATAACCTCTTGAAGGTCTGGTTCGCTGACTTTGACCTTCGGGGGCACGCATTCGTTCTTTTTTCATGCAAATCCTTTGCCAAAAGGGCTCTAACGTTGTAAAGCTACCACGTGGACAAGAAATTGTCAAACTGTATATCAAGAGATCTAAGTGATTTACTGTATACGAGTTACAACATTGACGGCTGGATTTGGGCATGGTATAGTCTAGTCACATCTCCCCTTATGTTGAGAATGCATCTCAAGGAGTCGGTATGCAACTGTTTGATACGCACGCCCATATAGGATTGTTGCAGGATGACAAGATGGAGCAATTGCTTGCAGTCCAACTTGCGAAAGTCAAGTCGGTCAAGCACGTTGTGAGCATCTGCAATAGTCTGTCTGATTTTGAGCGCACCTATGCAAACCTTGAGAGTTCTGATTCTGTCTATCATGCGGTGGGAGTCTCCCCCACCGAGGTCACCAATCCAGGCAAGGACTGGGAGGAACGGGTAATCACCCATGCCCAGCAAAAGAAACGCATCGTCGCCATCGGAGAGACCGGTCTGGACTACTATCATATGTTCGGCGGTGACAAGACACTGCAGATCGAGCTGCTCCTCAAACATCTGGAAATTGCCCGTCAGCTCAATCTTCCGGTCATCATCCACAATCGCAATGCAGCCGAGGACCTGTTGCCCATCCTTGCTGAAAAACTCCCTCCAAAGGGTGGAATCCTCCATTGTTTCGGCGAGGATTGGACGTTTGCCAAACAAGCTCTCTCGCTCAACTTGATGTTCTCTTTCGCAGGAAACCTGACATTCAAGAACAGCAGAAGCCTGCAAGAGGTTGCAATGAAGCTTCCTGGTGACAGAATTGTCATAGAGAGCGAGGCGCCGTTCATGACGCCATACCCCTACAAGGGAGAACGGAACAAGATCCACTATCTGGTTGAAACAGCCAAAGTCCTTGCCTCTCTCAGGCAGACCTCCCTTGAAGAGCTTTCTGAAAGCCTTTATGCTAACAGCCTGAAGGCATTTTCCCTTCCAAAGGACGTATGAACGAACAGCAATTATTTCACCCGGTCAACATAGGAAATGTCAAGATTGAGGGGAATCTCTTTCTTGCACCGTTGGCCGGATATACGGATATTCCATTCAGGACCCTCTGCATTGAGGAGGGGGCAAATTTCACCTTCACCGAGATGGTAAGCGCTGAAGGACTTTCCCGTGAGGGAGAGAAAACCTTGGAATTGATGCACCGCGCCCCGAATGAAAAGCAGTATGCCATCCAGCTTTTCATGAGCAATACGGATTCGCTGAAACAGGCGCTCGAGCAACTGATGCCCTTCAAGCCAGAGGTCATCGACATCAATTGCGGCTGTCCGGTTCCCAAGGTTACCAAGACCGGCGCAGGATCGGCCATGATGAAAACACCTTCCTTGATCACCGAGGTGGTACGAACCATAACCGATGAAGTCGATATTCCCGTTTCGGTCAAGTTCCGTACCGGCTGGGATGCCCAGAGTGAAAACTTCCTTGCATTCGCCCAAGCCGCACTGGACGGGGGTGCATCCGCACTCACCCTGCACGCCCGTACCCGCAGCCAAGGGTATGCACCCTTTGCCGACTGGACCAAGCTGACCGAGCTCAAGCACTACTGCACCAGCCATGCATACCAGGTTCCGGTGTTCGGTTCAGGCGATCTCTTCGCAGCCGAGGATGCAAAACGGATGTTGCTGCAGACGGGAGTGGATGGCGTCATGTTTGCCCGCGGAGCCATCGGCAATCCCTTTATCTTCTCCCAGGCAAAGGCACACCTTGAAGGCAGGCCGATGAAAGAAATAACCAAGGCGATGCGCGTACAAGCAATACTCCGACATTTGGACATAATGATCGAGACGTACGGAGAAAAGACAGCGTGCACCTTGATGCGCAAGCATACCTGTTCCTATCTCAAGGGAGTTCCCAATACGTCGACTGTAAAACAAGCCGTTGTACAGGCTGTCAAGCGTGAACATTACACAGAGGCTCTCAGCCCACTTGTTGACCTATGAAGCCGTAAAATGGTACGTTTATTAGAGTAATCTGAGATTGAGGAAGTGCAATGAGAGTATTAGTGTTAGGTTCAGGAGCCAAGGACCATGCCATTGCATGGTGGTTCTCACAAAGCCGTCTGATCAACGGGTTATTCGTTGCTCCGGGCAATGTGGGGACAGAGTCCATCGCCACCAATCTTGCCATCGATCCTTCAGACCCCAAGCAGGTTCACGAGGCCTGCACAACCAACGATATTGACTTTGTGTTCGTCGGTACCGAGGCGCCTTTGTTCACCGGAGTCATCGACTATCTCAACGAGAGAGGGATCGATACATTCGGTGCTCCAAACAGGGCGCTGAAGCTTGAAGGCGATCGAAACTTCAGCCGCATGTTCACCGACAGGCACAACATTCCCACTCCCACCCACGTTCTGTTCGACGATGAACACACACTTTCCGAATACCTCAAGCGTCACGAAGGCGAGCGTTTTGTCGTCAAGAGCAATGCCATTGCTCCCAGCCGCGTCATGATTGATTCCTCAGACTACAACTCCTTGATGGAGTTCTCAAAAAGCATTCTGGCTACCAGCCCGATTATTTTGGAAGAACACCTGAAAGGACTTCCCATCACTGTCACCCTCTTTTTGGACAACAAGGGATATCTTTCCCTGCCGACCTGCAGCGACTACATGAAGTCCGAGGAGGGAGGCCTTCCCACCGGCGGCATGGGTTCGATTTGCCCGGTCCCCCTTCAGGAAGAGGTGAGCCAGGCGTTGGTCGACACCATCATCGAACCCACTTTGTTCGGCCTGAAAGCCGAGCGGATGGCCTACAAGGGTGTACTGACGATTAGTGTCATCATCACCAATCGCGGTCCGATCCTGGTCGATTACCACGTTCGTTTCAATGATCCGGCAGCCCAAGCCTTTGTTCCTCTGATCAAGACCGATATCGTCGACATTCTCAATGCAATGAAGCACGACACCCTTTCATCCATCTCCTTGGAAGTATCAACCAAGTCCGCTGTCGCCTTGGTTGTAGCCTCGGAGGGATATCCTGGAAAACCAATCATCGGCAAAGTCCTCGATCCTATGCCTGCTTCCTTGATGCTCAACACCTTTGAGGGAGCACCCCGCTACTACTTTGGCGGAGTACAGGAGAAGGACGGAAAACTTGTCACCACCGGTGGACGTTGCGTAACGGTTGTCGGTGTTGGATACAATATCATGAATGCAAACAAAAACGCTTATAAAGGTGTCAAGCACGTGAATTTTGAAGGGGCTTGGTACCGTAAGGATATCGGAGATAGGTTCTTCGAGAACTGAATCACATATACAGGTTTGCAACAGTTCTATTCAGCCCGGCATATTCCTGATGCAGGGCTGTTTTTGTTTGCAAGTTTGTCATAGTTGAGGATAGAATTGCGGTACGTGAAGTTGAGGACACCATGGAGTTGATTGCAGCTGAGATTGTATCCTTTTTTATTGTTGCAGGCATCCTCTTCGAGCATCGCCGTTCCCAAAAAGGTTTCATCCAATCGAGAGAAGACCCCATCAACCCGGTTGGATTCTCCTATCTGTTTTATCTGGTGGTATCGATCATCACACACCTTTCCATGCGGGGGTACCTGTATCTGGTTCCTTGGTTTTCAATGGGGATAACCCTCACTCATATGCTGGCCATCCCCACGTACATCCTGTTCTGGATGCGCGCCATCGAACGGCGCCTCCTGCCTAAACAGAGATTTCGCATCCTCGAACGTGTGCAGTTCGGCATGCTCGGTCTTGCAGCGATTGCCACTTTCTCCGACCTTGCATTCCACAGGCTGTTTATCTTCTCTGAAGCCGGACGGTACATTGAGGGTTCGGGCTTGCTGTATCTGAACTACTTAAGCGGGTTGTTCATTCTCATTCAAGTAATTGCCCTGTTCTATCGGTGGCGCCGAATCCCCAGTTACATCCGCATGCTTTTTCTTTTCTCATCCCTCTTTTTACTTCTCTCCCTCGTCTTCTTTGAATGGTTCCGCCAACCGTATCTCTTAGGATTGAGCAGTACCTTCATGCTGCTGCTGAGTTACCTGGTATGGCAAAGGCGAGAGCTCAGTCTGGATTTATTGACCAGAATCCCCAATTACACAGCATATATTGAACATCTCAAGCATGTGGTGCTCACACACCAGAAAACCACCATCCTGATGCTGGACATCGAGAATTTCCGCTTGATCAACAGCCGTTATGGGAATTCCCATGGTGATATCTTTTTGCAGCGTTTCGCTGCAAAGCTCAGTGCATTCAATACGCAGGGGCCGGCCTATCGGTTGTTCGGCAATCGGTTCGCCCTCATTCTTCGCCGGCAAAGCCATAACGGTGTTGTTCGAATTGTCCAAGCCATCAGGGCCATTACAAGCGAGGGCTTTGTCATCGATGGTGCACATATCACCTGTCATGTAAATATCGCCATTGTAGAAACACCGCTGAAAACCAATACCCTTGAGGAAATTGTCGATTCACTGGATTTTACCATGGCGGAAATCAAGGAAAGACGCAGGCTCCCGGTTATTATCTTCAACCAAAAATTAGTTCCCCTGCGACAAAGAAAGCTCGATATCCTCTCAGTTCTCAGGAGGGCTGTGGTTCAGGAATCGATGGTCAAGGTATTCTACCAACCGATCATTGCAACGAAGGACAACCGTATTGTTGCCGCTGAAGCGTTGATGCGCATTGAGGATGAAAGGCTGGGCATGATTTCACCCGGAGAGTTCATCCCAGCAGCAGAGATGGCAGGCCTTATCTCACCATTGACGGAGATAATGGTACGCAAGGTTTGTTCCCTGTTGACAAGATATGCAAAGCAGGTCGCGCTCATTTCCCACATTTCCATCAACATCTCGGCAGAGGACTTGCATTCCACCGATTTCTCCCGTCGCATTTTGGATGTCATTGAGCACAGCGGTGCAGATGCCCGGAAAATCAGCTTCGAGGTGACTGAGTCAATATTGCTTACCCCATCTGATTCTGTGGAAAAGAATTGGAAAGCTATCACCGATAAAGGAATCCGCTTCCTGCTTGATGATTTCGGTACTGGTTACTCCAATTTGGAGACTCTGGTCAGCAAGCCGTTCGATATCGTCAAGCTTGACAGGAGCGTTGTATCGAACGCAACCAACAGATATGAGCTGCTTGCTCTCATTACGGGCATGCTTACACATCTTAAAAAGGGAATGGTTGCAGAAGGGGTCGAGACAGCTGAACAGCTTGAGGTGGTAAAGCAGGTGGGAATCCAATTTGTACAGGGCTATTATTTTTCCAGGCCGGTACCCGAGGAGCAGTTCTTGTCATGGCTGTCGGGAACCATGTTCATCATACCACAAGCCTAAAGAAATGAGGCCTCGTACCCCAACGAAGCCTCATCACCGACCATTCCCCCCTCTCAAGACTGGCGGCCACCTCCCCAGGCAGCCGCCATCTGTTCGCTTCCCCCACGCAAAGGGAACGATCTGAAGAAATCGTCTCAGAACTCTCTCAGAAAGAACAATGCCTAGAAGGAAACACAAAACATATTCTCTCTGTATCTCCATCCTACTCTCAGTTACCCTCTGCCGTCAATGAATACCGTATCAGGGCACCCTTAATTCTAGCAGTGTACTATGCTCGCTAGAATGAAAAGGTAGTCCCCATGACAAACTGCACATCCCATGTATGAGGATTAAAAGCTTGCTGACTCTGCAGATATGAGCCTTTCGCCAACACTGAAACCTGTGCATACACCTGCCAGGCTGTGCTAAACCCCACATCCAGCGCTCCTGCAAGCGTGGCGATGAACGAGGTATGTATCACATCGTCGCTGAACATCGTGGTGCCATACTCACTGGAGCTGTCGTCAAGAACCGTAAACATGTCAACACCTCCCTTCAGCACCCCGGTCACAGCCAATGACAAGCTACCCTCGTCTGCAACCTTGTAGAGCGTCCGGGCATGGAGCACAAGGGCATCGCCACCGTAGGGAGAGCCGATGTAATCCAGCTTGACTGCATTCCACGCATTGGTATTCAATCCTGCATATCTGCGAGCCATCAAGAAATCTACAATGTCGCGACGGTACATATGCGGCAGCGTCATGGAAGCTTCAATAGACGACTGCAACACCCCTTGGGCAAATGCTGCCGCATAATCCGCACCCAAAGACATTCCCCACGCCGGCAGTTCAGGATTGTCTCCTTCGTTGGGTGCAACTGCTTGGTCGAGAGCAAATTGCCCATACAGCCTGAAGCCTGCAAACGGCACATAGGCAAGCTCAATATGGGCGATTGCATTGAATTTATTGCGCTCGTTCAGATTGTGGAAAATAAACGACGGATTGAGAAACCGCAAGTCCAGCTTATCATCTTGGTACATGACATTTTCACTGACTGCAAAACTGACTTTGCTCCAAGGACGGAACTCCAACCGATGGGCCAGCAACATTCTCAGTATGGACGTGGATGCATGGTAGGTATCGAAGAAGACGACCAACGCTTCATACTTGAAATATTCCGAGTAGGTTGTGAAGCGAAGATACTCATGAAAATCAACATGGTCATCGAGAATGAAGTTCCCGATCTTGGAATTGCCCCAGGAAATTCTATCCCTGCTGAATGTGGCATTCCATCGCTCAGAGCCCAAGGAGATGACCGATCGCTTCGGGGTCTGGAAATCAATATGCGTAGTGGAGGTGATGATGTTGTTCGCATACCACTTTTCGTATTGCACCAGTTTGGTATTCTCGTCAACGTAATAGAGACCTGAATTCGCAGGGATAAGGGCCCCTACACTATCATTGGCGTCGAGATAATCGAGAGTATCGTCCTTCGTATGCAAGCCGTAACCATACTGCAAGTCGGAATAGGTGTAGAAGAAATCCGAGACAGCCATGTCCAAGCGTAGGCGCACCAACGGTTTTCTATCGACATAGGAGTAATCCCAAGCTCCGTAGGAGGAGAACTCCGAATTCGAATGTATGTAGTTCTCCACTGAGACATCGGCATAAGCGGAAAGTGAGA
Organism: Sphaerochaeta sp. UBA5836; assembly: GCF_002432845.1. Classification (NCBI taxonomy): domain Bacteria; kingdom Pseudomonadati; phylum Spirochaetota; class Spirochaetia; order Spirochaetales; family Sphaerochaetaceae; genus Sphaerochaeta; species Sphaerochaeta sp. UBA5836. Next base: position 1,077 of record NZ_DJGW01000075.1, on the reverse strand, counting down.
ATCCGTCGGAGAAGTTCCAACGCAGAGGAGCCTCCACCTTCTTTTGAATGGACGTATACAGCGAATGAGCAACAGCCTGCAGGCTTTCTTTCCGCACGCTGCCCAAGATTGCTTGGGCCTCAGCTTTGGTCCAAGGCCGGGAACCGGAGGGAGTCCCCTTTCCTGCAAGCAGGTAAAGCAGATCCATGTCTTCATATACCGAGCTTGCAAGAGGGATTACCTGCGCCCCTACAGACGCAGGAAGGGGAAGAACAAAGGCAATAAACACTCCAAGACAGAGAACAATCCGCTTCAAAAAGGCTGTTCTCATAGTGAGTACGTTGCACCGAAGGTCAGCTGGATGTCTTTTGCACTATCACCGCTCTTGTTCTTGTAGTTCTTGATGGTGATGTAGTCAACCTGGCCGAAGACAGAGAGGCAATCGGAGAGCTGATACGAACCGTTGATACCGGCCACCAAGGTATGAGAGACGGCGTTGCGGCTTTTCCAAGAAGCGTCATTGTAGTTTCCGATACTGTCATTTCCGTCATCGGTGGGTGTGGTAACGATAGGAGCTTTGCCTGCTCCCACCTCACTATACACCGTAAACATGTCAAACGTACCGTGGGCCATATAGAATGCATTCGCTGATACATTCCATTTTCCGAACGACTTCATTCCACCGTTCACATTCACTACGAAGGCATCATTGCCGTACGTATAACCTAGGAACTGTGGATTGTAGTGTGTTCCTGTTTCATTGGTGAATTCTCGGATCACACCCACATAATTCAATCCATACGCATCATGATTACCCTCTGAAGGCCCGGAGTTCGAGGAGTAGCGGAGATAGAGATACGGATCGGTATATGCAGCCTCAAGAGACCCATACCCTACGCTCTTTTTCATGGGAAACACACCCTTTATTCCTGCCAGGTACCCGAAGGTGATGGGAAAGTTGTATGCAGTTGCGCTAGGAACAGCCTCCCCCGGCAGTGAGAACTCATCCACTGCCGCCTGGGCGTAGATGTTCAATCCCCGAACAGGAGTGTAGTCAAGCTCCAATCCAAGGATGGAGTTGGCATTGTTTCTGATGTA
>NZ_DJGW01000036.1:0-3345 GCF_002432845.1 Sphaerochaeta sp. UBA5836 | reverse complement strand
CTTCCCCTGCTTTCCCTCATCGCATCCCAGTCGCTTGAGAGTGTGATCCGCACCCTGCTCTTCAGCCTCTGGTCGCTGGTTGCCCTGGTGAGCAAACCACAATCGCGCATGCGGACCACTTCGATTTTTGCCTTGGTCGGCCTCCTCTCCCTTGCAACTCAACTGAATGCCGTGATGATTTGACTTTTCAAGACCCTCTGTTGCGCCTATACTGGAACGCAGGAGGAGCCATATGAAACTAGGAATACTGGGAGCAGGCAATATTGCTCGCAAGATGGCCGCTACGGTTAATGAAATGGAACATGTCGAGGCGCATGCGGTTGCATCCCGCGATTTGCAGAAGGCACGCGAGTTTGCCCAAAAATGGAATGTGCGCAAGGCGTATGGATCCTATGAGGAGATGCTCAGCGACCCCGAGATTGATTTGGTGTACGTCTGTACTCCCCATTCCCTGCATTTTGAGCATATGATGATGTGCCTTGACAAAGGCAAGCATGTTTTGTGCGAAAAGTCTTTCACCATGAACGCCGAGCAGGCCAGGAAGGTCCTTGCCTACGGCAGGGAGAAAAAATTGCTCGTCGCTGAAGCAATTTGGACAAGGTATCTGCCCATGCGCCTGGTGCTCGATCAGATTTTGGAGCGGAGGGTCATCGGAGAGCCGCATGCACTGACGGCCAATTTGTGTTATCCGGTCAAGGGTGTCAAGCGTTTGACCGATCCCGCCCTCGCCGGCGGAGCCCTGCTGGATGTGGGCGTCTATCCGATCAACTTTGCAATGATGGTGTTCGGCAACAACATCGAGAGCATTGAATCGAGTTGCATCAAGACCGACAGCGGAGTGGATGAATCCAACTCCATCACCCTCACCTTCAAGGGGGATAAGATGGCCGTATTGCACTCCTCCATGGTCAGCACCTCGGACCGTCGTGGAGCCATCTTCGGCACCAGGGGGTTCATCGAGTTCTTGAATATCAACAACTGCGAGGGGATCAACGTATACGACAAGGAATACAATCTGGTGGAGACCTACAAACCCTTCAAATTTATCACCGGTTTCGAACATCAGGTTGAAGCATGCCGCAAGGCGATCGAGGAAGGAGCGCTTGAGTGCAAGCAGATGCCTCACAGCGAAATCATCAAAGTCATGGAAGTGATGGATACACTGCGCTCACAGTGGGGTATCCGCTTCCCAGGAGAGTGAGAGATGGAATTGGAAGAGAGAATGGCGATCTTGGTGGCACAGGAAGAACTGCTCACATTTGAGACGTTCACCTGCGAGGATGCATGGGAACTGGGGAAAATCTTTGTTGCCGATGCAATGGATAATGATTTGAAGATTGCCATCTCCATCAAGGCACTGAGTGGAAAGACACTGTTCCATTATGCCCTTGAGGGAACCAATCTGGGCAACGACGGGTGGATCGACCGCAAATTCCGTACCGTCCAGCATTTTGAGATGAGCACCCTTCGCTACTCACTGTTTCTCAAGAAGCGGGGGGCAACCCTTGCCGATCGCGGATTGGACCCCTCTCAATTTGTGGCATGCGGTGGTGGCTTCCCGATTTTCGTCGAGGGAGTCGGTTGTGTCGCAGCCGCCATGGTCTCAGGCCTCAGGGACGTCGAGGACCATGAAGTTTTGATTCGTTGCATCAGCAAGTATTTGCTGGTCGACGATGTCCCGCGTTATCCGATCGACTGAGCCTTGAGCAGGTGCGTGTAGTACCTGCTTTCAATGTCGGCTTGGTCTAGTCCCAGCCTATGCAGCATTTCCATCAGGAAGGTCCTCGCTATGGGGACCTTCTTTTCCTCTTCAAGGATGAACTCCATCTCCAAGAACCAACCAAGCGGAGGGACTTCGACCAGTTCCAGATGCAATAGAGGAAGGTCATCGGAAACTTGATAGGAGTAGGCATATCCCCTTTTGGTTTTTCGAATATGGACTTCATATCCGAGGGACAGGCAGAATGCATGTGCATTCTCAAACTGGCTGTCGCTTGCTGTGAACTCCAGCTCCTGATTAACCTCGATGCCGTCCTTGAGTGTCTTGTATTTTCTGGTGAAAACCAGTTGGCCCGACAAAGCAGAAAAGGAGGGGCCGATGCTCTCTCTTCTGAGCCTGAAAAGAGCGTCCTCGCCCGGGGTGCAGTAGTAGACATCCTCTTTGATCTCGCAAAGAGGTGCAGAGACGCCGTTCAGTGCATCAAGCCTGCATTTCATCTTCGCTTGGTCATGCACATGGGCTTTCAGCTCGACCTCATAGGACATGTCAGTCCTTCCAGGGGAAAATCATGTTTTTCAATGAGCGATGACCGACACATTCGCGTTCCTCATACAGCAGTTCGTCCCAAGGCAGGTGTTTTCTGTCAGCATCCGCATGCTCTTCCAAATAGTCATACTTGAGCATCAAAAGCTTCACCGCATCACTGGAAGCAAGGTACATACCGGTAATACCGGGAGCGAGACCTGCCAGCAGCGCCGAGAAAACCAGATTAACCACCTGATATACAGCAAAGAAGAGGGTGAAGAAGAGATTGTCGAATACGATGATGAAACTCTTCTTCAGCGTTTTCGTCGGCCTGTCGCCTTGCATGAGAAAGAACAAGGGGAAGTAGTAGAACAGTGCGAACGTCAAGCCCATGAAGAGCCAGAACAGCAGGACACTGAGCAACATGCCGATTGCATTTCCGTAACTGAGGTAGAACGGAATGACAAACATGATGAGGGTGGCATCGAGCACGATCAAGAGCCAGTACAACAGGGCATGGCGCCAAGACTCCCTGATCCCCCGCTTGAAGCCTTCCCAGCCGGGTCGTTCATACTTGGCATAGGCGTGCGTCGAAGCGGCAGCTCCCGCACTGTAGAAGGCGAACAACCCTGCACTGGCCAAAAGAGTGAGCAAACCGAGAGCTCCATTGGTGCCAAAGAGCGACATGCCGCCCATGAAGGCAAGCAGAATCAAGAGAAAACCCAAGTTGATCACAACCATCGAAATGAGGTTGTCCCAGCCGTCGAAAAACGCTTTTTTCAGAAAGAATCCAGTCATGCTACAAGATTACTCATACACGGGCTTGAAAGCAAGAGGGTTTGGAGAAGAGCTTCGCTATTCAATTGGTCAAGAAATCGAGGATGTCCCAGCCAGGCTGTTCACTCTGCTTGTACAGTTCGGTATACCCGCACTGTTTGCAGGTGATGGTAACAAACCGTTTGTTCTGCACATCGAAAATCTTGGCAAAATTGCCTCCGGTAGCCTGGAAGCGGTCGCTTTCATAGTGGGTGCAACCGCATTTGGGACACACATACTGTTGTTTTTCCATGGACTCTACTTTACCATGAAAAAGCCGCAGA
>NZ_DJGW01000079.1:0-2697 GCF_002432845.1 Sphaerochaeta sp. UBA5836 | reverse complement strand
ATGATAAGTATCAAGGACATAGCGAAATTGGCAGGGGTCTCTGTTTCCACCGTCTCCCGGGTGCTCAACCATCAGGATAACGTCAAGGCCGACAAGCGCGAGCGTATCCTTTCTGCGATCAAGCAGACCGGCTATGTCCCCAATCGTGCCGCCCGCGATATGGTCAGCAAGCATACCTCTACCGTAGGCATCGTCATGCCGGGCATGTTCAACATGTTCCAACGTCAGCTGTTCAGCATTGTGGAACACCATCTGGAACAGTTCGGCTACCATACCAGCTTCTATTTTGCCTCCACCGACGAGGAAGGGGAACTGGCATGCCTCAAGCGCCTGAAGGCGGACCGTCTGGACGGCATCATCATCTTGCATGAAGTGGCGCTGCCTGAGTTCCAGCACTACTTGGAGGAGAACAAGATTCCCACCGTACTTGCCACCTTCGAGAGGGATGGGTGGAAGGCCACCTCGATCCATATCAGCGAAGATGAAGCTGCGTTGCAGGCGGTCAGCTACCTGATCAAGCTTGGCCATCGCGATATCGCCTGCATCGGCGGGACCAAATACAGCTTCTCATCCCAACGGTTGGAGGGGTACCGCAAGGCGCTTGAGCAAGCGGGAATCCCCTATGATGCAAGCAAGGTTGCTTTTGCCGATGTGTACAACATGGAAGGGGGAGCCAAGGCATTGGGCCGGCTGCTGGATTCAAATACCACCTTTACTGCACTGTTTGCCATAACCGATGAGCTGGCTCTCGGCTCGATTCGCGGTCTTGCCGACCACAACCTCAGTGTCCCCGGCGATGTTTCGGTCGTCGGTTTTGACAATATCGAGCTCTCCTCGTTCTCCGTCCCCCGCTTGACCACCATCTGTCAGCCGCTCGTTGAAATGGGACAGATGGCGGTAGCTCTGTTGCATTCTCTGATCACCAGCAAGAACGGCCTGCCGGTGAGCATAGCCCTGCCGTTCACCTTTGTTCAGCGGGATTCAACTGCTCAACGCAAGTAGACAGGGTTTGTAAGGGCTGCAAGCAGCTGTATACCCAGCAGGTTCCGATAAAGTTCAATGCGGTAAAAACGTCGTTTCTGCACCTTGAAAGGAAAGGCCAGCCGGCCCTCATATGCTATGGTCCAGGTCGCCTCGATGCCCATGTCGCTGATAAGCACCAAGCGATCACCCTGCTTTGCCTTGTCTACAGATGCCTCCCCCTCAAGCTGTTCATCCCATATCGCACACTCTCCCAAGCCTGAAGGGCCGAGGTGCAGATCCAGCCGGGCACCGTCCGATGAGGCTGTGATGAACGACCGTCCTTCCACCAAGGCATCAAGGATATCCTTGCGACCGGATGAGCGTGCATATACATACGTGGTGGGGGTCCCATGGCTGCGACCCTGCTCGATTCGATGGGTATCGGAACCTCCAACGGCTGCCACATGCCTGCCCTCCACCAACTTTTGGTGCCACCAGGCAATCGCCTCCATGTCTGAAGGCTTGGGAAAGCCGTTCCAGACTTCAATCAGGTCGTAGGGAATGTCGAAGCCGAGCACCCAAGGGCAGGATGTGTCGCAGATATGATTCAGCGAAACGATGGCACCCCTCTTTTTTGCTTCGCTCACGACAGCTTGCATCTCTTCCTTGGTATTGGAGAGCGGATCGGCGGTAAAGATTCCCTCATCGGTAAAGAAGAAGTTTGCGTGCCCGCCGTAGTTGGTGTATTCCATCCCCGCAATAACGGTAATACCCTCTGGATTGCCTATCTCCCTGTTCTGCTCGGTGTTGTTGTGGTCGGTCAAGGCGATGAAATCCAGCTTGGCATGCTTGGCGTAGCTGATGACCTCCTCTGTAGTATAGATGCCGTCACTGTTGAGGGTATGCATGTGCAGATCGCCTTTCAGCCAACGCCTCTCTTTGGGAAACAGGCGGATGCACAGCTGAACCTCTACGCTGGACTGAACCTTGTAGATTCCCAAAGCAACCTGCCAGGTTCCGCTTCTGATCGGAAGTCTTCGGTACCCTGGAGTGCTGGTTTGTTCACTCACTACGATTGAAAGCCGCTCCGAGCCCGACCAGCCGCACAGCTGCCCCCGCTCATCGAACAGCCCCAGGTCGATGATGTTGATCTCCTTCTTCTCCTGTCCATAGGCGGTTTGCCGTACCTGATGCCGTTCATAGGCATAGGTTATCTCAATGCGTTGGACATCTTGTCCTACCTGGAAGGGAATGCGGAGGTACTTTTTCTGCTCCTCACGGGTATAGGTCCTGCTCAAGCGGATTTCTTCCATATCGTTTCCTGCAAGAAAGGCGCAGCATCTGCTGCGCCCGATTCTGATACAGCTGTATCGTCAGTCGATGAGCTTGTTGGTCCTCAGCTCGTTCTCAGCACCCTTCATGGCTGCCTCTGCGGAGATTTTCCCCATCACGCATTCGGTCATCCACTTGGACATGATATCATAGTACTTGCGGGCGTCCAGCTCTCCGTTGGCATATCCCATGGGAGCAACCTCGACGTCTGCGCGCTTGCCGATTGCAACCGATTCCAACACTCCGGGGTTCATCTCGCCCAAGACGGAAAGGTCGAAAAGCTTGGAAATCGGGAATGGAGCCCCGTGGTCCTTGGCGTGGGCCTTGCCGACTTCAGTGTACTCGATCTTGCCATTCTTGAGAATGTAGTCATAGCCTTCGATACCTGCGGAAAGCAACAGG
>NZ_DJGW01000016.1:0-10452 GCF_002432845.1 Sphaerochaeta sp. UBA5836 | reverse complement strand
AGAGAGCCTGGTTTGCCTTGACAACTTACAAAGCTTGGCACACACTTGCTTTTGGTACGCAAGGAGTAAGGTATGTTGAAAGAGTTGAAAGAGAGAGTCTGTGAAGCAAATTTGCTCCTGCAGACACATAAGTTGATCACATTTACCTGGGGCAATGTCTCCGAGGTGGATGAAAACCGTGAATTCATGGTGATCAAGCCGTCAGGTGTAGCTTACGATGAGCTTACCCCCTCTTCCATGGTGGTCGTTGAGCTGGCCAGTGGCAGACCAGTGGAGGGATCGTACAATCCTTCCAGCGACACCCCGACCCATCGATACTTGTTCAATCACTTTGAGACGGTAAACGCAGTAGTCCATACCCATAGCAGGTGGGCGACCATCTTCGCCCAGGCCGGCCGGGGCATTCCGGCTTTGGGAACAACCCACGCCGACTATTTTTACGGGGAAATCCCCTGCACCCGTGCCATGACAGCCGAGGAGATCCAGGGTGAGTATGAAATGGAGACGGGCAGGGTGATCGTTGAACGCTTTGCCGGCATCGATCCCAAAAGCGTTCCCGCCGTTCTGGTTCAAAGCCATGGTCCCTTCTGTTGGGCAGACTCTGCACTGAAGGCTGTAGAGTACGCGGTGGTGCTCGAGGAGGTGGCGATGATGGCCTACCACTCGATGTTGCTCGCCGATGCAAATCAAAAACCGATGGATCAGCATCTGCTTGACAAGCACTACCTCAGAAAACACGGCGCTCATGCCTATTATGGTCAGAATCGGTAAATAGGAGTCATGCGATGAAGAACATGGAAACGGTACGGTTGGGATTGGTTGCGGTCAGCAGGAGCTGCTTTCCCCGTTCATTGTCCGAAAAACGGCGCAAGGCGGTGAAACAGGCTTGCAAGGGGGAGCTGTATGAGTGTCAGATCATTGTAGAGAATGAAATTGACATGCTTAGAGCTCTCAAGGATGTCCAGGACCATGCAGTGAATGCCCTGGTGGTATTTCTCGGGAACTTTGGGCCTGAAACTCCTGAGACCTTGCTTGCCAGGCATTTTCCCGGTCCGGTGATGTACGTCGCTGCAGCTGAAGGCGACGGGGATTTGCATGACGGCAGGGGGGATGCCTATTGCGGCATGCTGAATTGCTCATACAACCTGAGTCTTCGCTCCTTGCGCGCCTACATTCCCGAATACCCGGTGGGCAGCGACCGTGAGGTGGCCGCCATGATCGAATCATTCATCCCGGTCGCCCGTGCCCTGCTCTCGCTGAAAAAGCTGAAGATCATCAGCTTCGGACCCAGGCCCCAGGACTTTTTGGCCTGCAATGCCCCCATCCAAGGGCTTTTTGACTTGGGTGTGGAGATTGAAGAGAACAGTGAACTTGACCTGCTGGTTGCCTACAACAAGCATGCCGGCGATCCGAGGATCCCTTCATTGGTGGAAGAGATGCAAAGCCAAATCGGCTCAAGTCCCTACAGCGGGATTCTTGACCGGCTGGCCCAGTATGAGCTGACCCTGCTCGATTGGGCCGAACAACACAAAGGGGAACGTTCCTATGCAGCCTTTGCCAACAAGTGCTGGCCTGCCTTCCAGACCGAGTTCAAGTTCGTCCCTTGCTATGTCAACAGCCGCCTGAGCGAGCAGGGCATCCCCGTCAGCTGCGAAGTCGACATCTATGGGGTGCTGAGCGAGTACATTGGTCAGTGCGTCACCGACCTTCCTGTGACGTTGCTGGATATCAACAACACGGTTCCCGCTCCGGTATATGAACAACACATCCGCACCAAGCGCCCGTATCGCAATGACGATTTGTTCATGGGATTTCACTGTGGGAACACAGCCTGCTCGCTGCTCAAGAATCCCCATATGGGCTACCAGCTCATCATGAAACGGGATCTGGAGCCGGAGTTGAAGCACCCGGATATTACCAGGGGAACCATGGAAGGCGATCTCATCAGCGGACCGGTAACCATCTATCGACTGCAATCCAACGCCCGCGGGCAGCTGAAGGCCTATATAGCCGAAGGTGAAGTCCTCGACGTCCCCGCTTCCAGTTTCGGCAGTATCGGGATCATAGGGATTGAGGAGATGGCACGGTTCTACCGCTATGTGCTGTTGGCCAAAGCCTATCCCCACCATGCTGCAGTTGCTTTCCGGCATGCAGGAAAAGCCTTGTTTGAGGTGTTCCGATATCTTGGAATCGAGGATATTGCATACAACCAGAAACCTGGTCACCTCTATAGCAATGAAAATCCCTTCAAGCATTGAGCTTGAAGGGACGTAGATGCCGTCTAGATCCAGGAGTTCCTCAAGGTCTCAATTTCCTTGAGTTCCTTGGTGTCGGTTGCCCTGATCGGCTTGAACACCTTGGCCTTCTCCAGAACGTAGGAGAGCACCATCACCGCCTCTTGGCGGTCGCTCATCTGCGTCAGGTTGACCGATGAGTAGAATGGTTTGGTCGCCCCTCCGTCCTTGGCTTCGTAATAGCGGTATTTCTCCAGATTGGTGGAGGCTTTCTGCCAATCCCTTTGCATTTTGGAAAGCTCCTTGGCTCGTTTGGAAGCACTCCAGTTTCGTGCGTACAACTCCTCGGCAAGCTTCTTGTAGTGTCCGGGATACAGCAGATGGGAGGGAATGGTGTCCATTGCCATGCGCATGTAGCTTATCGCCCACTCCTTGTTCCCGAAGGAGATCACCCCACCGGGCAATTCATCGTACAGGCTTGAGAGCACATACCATGTCTCGCTCGAATCGAGGATTTTGAAGTCGTTTACGATGACCGTAAGATCCTCGAGCATGCCTTTTGCTTTTCCCAATGCGTTCAGTGGTCCCTTCGTCTGTCCCCAGCGACCGACGTTGGATGCCTTCCAGAGGTAGCCAAAGGGGGAGGGGTGCTTCTCTATAGCCGAGAGAGCATAGGTCTCGCCTTTTTCGTACAGGGAAAAACGTCCCGCCTTGTCCTCTTTGTCAAGGTCGTCTCCCAGGGAGACCATGACCCGGGCAAGTCTCCACAGGATCTCTGATTCCTCTTCGGCGTTTGCAGCCCTGCCCAGCTGGGCGAGCAGTTCCTGCTCTGCTTCGCTGAAAGCATCCCTGTCGTAGAGCGCATCCGCCTCCGTCACCGTGATTGCTGAAAATGCCGGACTGCAGGCCAAGAGGAGAGCAATCAGGACCGCCCATCGCTTCAATTTCATAGAACCTCCTTGTGTACGTTAGGAAAAGAGTCGTTTGATCAAAGAAAGCTTGCCGCGATACGGGGCATACCGCAGCTTCACCTCAAGCCATGTTTTGCTTTCAAGCATGCTTTTTGTGTGGCTGAAGGTTTTGAAACCTTCCCGGCCATGATAAGCTCCCATGCCGCTGTTTCCCACTCCTCCGAAGGGAAGGGCTGTATTGGAAAGATGCATGACTACATCGTTGATGCATCCGCCTCCGAAACTCAGCGAGGTGAGGACCTGGTTCTTATGCTCCTTGTTGGTTGTGAAGCAGTACAGAGCGAGCGGATGTTCGCGCTTCTGGACAAAGTCGAGCGCCTGCTCGAACGTGTCGTAGGCGACCAAGGGAAGGATGGGGCCGAAAATCTCCTCCTGCATCAAGGGAGAATCCAGGCGGGGATCGGTGATGATGGTGGGGGCGATGCGTCGAGTTTTCGGATCGATCTGTCCGCCCCAGGCGAGCGTCCCATACTCAAAGAGTCCGATCAGGCGGGAAAAGTGCTTCTCATTGATGATGTTTCCCAAATCACTGCAGTGCAAAGGATCGGATCCGAACATGGCTGTGATGGCGATTTTCATCTGTTCAAGCAGTGCATTGTAGACTTTTCGGTCGACGAGGACATAATCGGGAGCCACACAAGTCTGCCCTGCGTTCAGACACTTGCCCCATATGATTCTTCGTGCAGCCAAACCGATATCGGCATCAGAAGCGACAATGACCGGGCTCTTGCCTCCGAGCTCCAAGGTGACCGGGGTTATATGCCTTGCAGCGCTTTCCATCACCAATTTCCCAACCTGCGGGCTGCCGGTGAAAAAAATATGGTCGTATCGATGCTTCAAGAGCTCCTGATTCATCTCCGCCCCCCCTTGAAAGGTGGCGACATGGTTGCTGTAGAAGAGTTTGGAAAGCATCTCCTCGATTACAAGCGCTGTATGACTGCTGTACCTGGAGGGTTTGAGTATGACACAATTGCCGGTTGCAATCGCACTGATCAGAGGGACGATGGTAAGTTGGAACGGATAGTTCCACGGGCTCATGATCAAAACAATGCCCAGCGGCTGTGCAATGGTGTAGGATTTTGAGGGGAAGGAGAGCAGGCTGGATCTGACTCGTTGTTTTGCCGCCCATGCATCCAGATGCTTCAGATGCTCGTCCAGTTCTGTATACACGATGCCCAATTCGGAAGCGAACCCCTCAAAGTCAGTTTTTCCCAAGTCTTCATACAAGGCATTGAGAATCTGTTTTTCATATGAACGGATGCCGTCCTTCAATTTTTTGAGTTGTTCTTTTCTCCAAGCGATGCTCAGCGTATTTCCGTTTTGGAAAAACGCCTGCATCTCGCTCAGGCAAAGCTCGATTTCATTCATGCTCCCCCCCCTTCAGCCAGTATGACACCCAGAGTATGGATTTGTCAAAATGTTGCGATGGTTTGTGCGTTCAATTCCCTCAGCACGGCCTCTGCCAGCCTGACCGAGTTCTGTACGTCATCCAGGCTGCTCACCCCCCAATGGGTGTGGGCATAGCGTACCGGGATGCCGATTACAATGGTGGGAATGCCTTGCTCCGACAAATGAAGAGCGGATGCATTGGTGGCCCCTCCGCTTCGAACCCCTTTTTGCACCGGTATGTCAAACTTTTTGGCGATGTCCAGTGCAAACTTTTGGAAGCGGGGATTGGTTATCATTTTTGAATCGATGAACCTGAGCATGGGACCTTTGCCCACGATTGTCTGTTGCTGGTAGGCGGGCAGGAAGGTGTCGTCGGCGGGGCTTCCTTCGAAGCAAATGGCAACATCGGGCTTGATTTTCCGGGCGGTCAGCTGGGCCCCCCTGCAACCGACTTCCTCCTGACTGGCAAAGGCGGCAACGAGATTGACTGCAAGGCTCTTGCCGTGCAAGGACTCAAGTACATCGATGATGGTGGTGCAACCCAGTCTGCAATCGAAAGCTTTTCCGAATAACAACTTGGTGTTTTCTTGATGGATGCATGTCGCTTCCGGGATGACGGGGCTTGCAACATCAACGCCGAGGCTCAGGACTTGCTCGATGCTGGAGGCCCCGATGTCGATATACATGGATGCAATGTCGGGTGCACTCTTACGCTCCGCTTCGCTCTGGTAGTGCGGGGGTTTGGAACCTACGATGCCGGGTATGGTCTTCCCGGTGGATGTTTGCACCCTGACCAGGTGGGCCGGAACATTGGAAGGGACCCAGCCGCCGATGGGGATGAATTCCAGCATGCCGTCGGCTCTGATGCATTTGACCATGAAGCCTACCTCATCGGTATGGGCATCCAGCAAAACCACTGGTTTGTCCTTCTGGTTTCCGGTTCTATGGAGGTAGAGGTTTCTCAGACAATCCTCGTCAAACCGCCCGAATGCGCCCGCTTCTTCGCGTATTGCCTGGACTACCTCATCCTCAAAGCCGCTGATGCCGTTGGCATCACAAATTCTCTGTATTCTGGAAAGTTGACTCATTACGCACTCCTCTTACGCTGGATAATTATCCATAGATTGAAACTCTTGTACACCCGCCTTGACTGTCGGGAAACAACTTTCTAGAATTTGAGACGGCGATGGGGTTCGCCTTCGTAACGAAAACCGCAGGGCTTTGCAAGCTGCTGATAACTCCTGTGATACATCCATTCTCTGTGGAGGTTTGTATGGCATTCAGCCTTGCCGCCGTGGTTTTGTTGTGTCTGGTTTTGGATTGGATCCTGTCCAAGGCACGTATTCCCTCACTCATCGGCATGCTCTTGGTGGGCGTGCTTTTCGGACCGGCTGTTTTGAACCTGCTGGATCCTTCCCTGCTTGCCGTGGGCTCTGATTTGCGGATGATCGCCTTGATTGTCATCCTGCTTCGCTCGGGATTGGAGCTTTCACGGGAGAGCCTGCATACAGTAGGGTTCCAGGCCATTCTCCTTTCTTTCCTGCCGGCTCTATTTGAGACGCTTACGGTCATGCTCGTCGCTCCCAAGCTGCTTGGCCTTTCTGTATTGGAGAGTGCCCTGCTGGGCTGTGTGCTTGGCGCAGTTTCCCCCGCAGTCGTGGTACCGATGATGGTCGATCTCATTCAGGAAAAGCGTGGTACGCAGAAGGGTATACCCACCCTCGTGCTCGCCGGTGCAAGCATGGATGATGTTACCGTCATCGTTGCTTTCAGCATTGTGCTTGGTCTGTATGTCGGCGATACCGTGAACCTGGTGTGGACGGTTGCAGGGATACCCCTTTCAATACTTTTCGGGATAGGCGTCGGCTTGGCGATCGGCCTTGTTTTGATTCGCATTTTTGAGCGGTATAATCCCCGCGCAACCAAGCGGGTCCTGGCCATGCTGATGATCTGCATCATCCTGGTGCATCTGGGCGATGTGCTTGAAGCCGTACATGTCCCCTTTGCAGCCTTGCTTGCCGTCATGGCCATCGGTTTCATCATTCTGGAAAAGCGGGAGCACATGGCCCATGAGCTTTCGGCAAAGTTGGGGAAAATCTGGATTTTCGCCCAGATTCTGCTGTTTGCCATGGTGGGCTCCCAGGTGGATTTGGCAGCTGCCAAGGAAGTGGGCCTGCATGGATTTCTCCTGATTCTCATCGCACTCTGCGGACGAAGCATCGGAACGTTTCTTTGCACACTTGGAAGTGGCTTCACCGCAAAAGAGAAGGCGTTCATTGTTATTTCCTACCTGCCGAAAGCAACCGTACAGGCAGCCATCGGCTCCACTCCGCTTGCAGCGATGAGCTTGCATGGCATGCCGACAAGAGCCGGTGAAGTGATTTTGGCAGTAGCGGTGATGAGCATACTCATGACAGCACCCTTGGGAGCGATTGCCCTGGACTGGGCCGGCAGGCATTTTTTGACTGTTGACCCACGGCCTACATTCAGCAGCCTGGTTGCAGTGAAGGAGAGCCTGAACGAGGGAGCTGCAACCTAAAGCGCTGCGGGTGTGGATACAACAGCCTTGGATTGCAGCCCGGAAGAAGGGTACATACACGGATGGCCGGTAGCTGATTGGGAGATATGATGCTATCAATAAACCATCCGGTATCTTCTTTGTATACCGTGTTCTAGCAGAAGTCAAGGGTGAGGCTCCACTTCCTGTTCGAGAACAAGCAAGACGTGTCGGAACAATAAAAAAGGGAACCTATCCGGCTACAGGCTCCCATTATAGCATCTCCTAGGGGAATTGAACCCCTGTTGACGGGATGAAAACCCGTTGTCCTAACCACTAGACGAAGGAGACAGTACTGCATGTTCCAAAAAACAGAGGCAAGATGAGCCGCACAGGATTCGGACCTGTGACCCACGCCTTAAAAGGGCGTTGCTCTACCAACTGAGCTAGCGGCCCCTGCAACGTTAAGGACTATAGCAGAGAGCAAGAAAGGGTGTCAACTACCTTGATGGGAAAAAAGGACAGAGAAGAAAACTCTAATGATAATGGCGGTCTTTGGGAAGCAGGTAGAGTTGTTGGGCTTTTTCCATAATTGCTTGTGTCACAGACTCTTTTCCTTCAAAATCGGCTATGGTTCTTGCTACTTTGCAACAGAGGTACGAACGTCTGAAACTCTGCTGCGACCCTCGAAAAACCTTGGTATATAACGGCAGGAGACTTAAAATCTCCTGTTCGCTTCGACTCATCTGCATGGTGCGTACATATTCGATTCGTTCGTAATCGATGGTGGTCGTATTAACCTCGCTTACCAAGAGGTTCTCGCTTGTCAGCGCCAGTGCCATGGCGAAGCGGTCAAGCAGGGGATGGCCGAGCTTTGACCAGAATTTGTCAATCTGTATTTCACTGCAGCGACAGATTCCTTCAAGGGAGCCGAGATTTGCACAGCTGCAGGCATTGGTTGCACAAACCACCAAGGTACGCAACGGATAGCCTCCAAAGGTGTGGGTATCCATCACCGAGGCAAGTGTTGTTCGGATATTGGGACGCTGATGGGATAATTCGTCTACGATGAGAGCCCCTTCATGTGCTTTGCACAGTTCAGGGACGACACCTTTGGCCAAGTCGGCCTGCCTCATACCCAGAGGAATGGAAAAAACCGGTCTCTTCTCGACAGGTCGACCATGCATAGCTGAAATTTGTTGTTGTGCTTCGCTGTCCAGCGGAGGCAGCAATGAGGCAACACGGCTCAACAGCAGGGTTTTTCCCGTTCCGGGCGGACCGTAAAGTAGAAGCGGCAGATTTCCCGCTGCTGCGTAAATCAGGGCTTGTTTAGCTTGCTTCAGTCCGATGATATTGGCGAACGGATTGAGAGGAGAATCCTCTCTTGCAGGGGATTTGTCGTGGTGCACCTGTTCCCCTTGGTGCTGGAGGGAATACCTGCAAAGCTGGGAACCCGCTTCCATCAGGGTACTGCATTCGCAGAATTGTGGACCTTCTGTTTGCCCTGGAAGCAGGCTGTTGCGACCTACCAGCACCAAGCCCACGCCATGCTGCTCACACAATGTGGGAATGTCGCGAAGCGAGGGTGACGGCCTGATCCCTCCTCCAAGGGCCAACGAACCAAAGCAAAGTACCGCCGGTGCTTGGAGTGCAAGCAGGTGTTTCTCATAGGCAACAAGTGCAAGGGCGAGCGGGGCGGCCATTTCCTGAAGAGTGGTGAGAGGCCTCAGCTGTACCGTTGCCTTGGGCAGGGAGGGAAAAATCGATAGCAACAGGAGTTTCAACTCACGCTGCTTTGCATCTGAATAGCCGAGAATGGTCAACTCATGGGTGCTTTTCACCAGTTCGATGGGAATGAGACTGCCTTGAAAGCCATGACTTTGGTATCCATAGATTAGCATGTACGCTAAGGCAGACTTTGTCCTCTACTGCTTCAGCAGACGGGAAAGCCTGGTGTATTGGAGCTTGTAGGCCACCACCAAAATCAGCGCCGCCGCAATCCATGCGATGGGGCTGGATAGGCAGATGCCGACATAGCCGAGCACCGGGGGAAGGGTAACCGCCACCAGTGCTCGGAAAATGAGCTCCTGGATGGATGAGAGCATGGGAATGAGGCCTGAACCCAGTCCTTGGCAGGTATTGCGAAAGACGAAGATCAGGCCCAGAGGAATGAAGAAGTAGGAGATGATGTGCAGGTACTGGACCGTTTGTGCAACCACCTGCTGTTCTGATGGTTCAATGAAGAGGAGGGCGAGTTGTTTCCCGAAAAGGAAAACCAAGCCCGATGCAAGGGCGCTGAAGAGGATGCACAAAAGAAGTGCGCTGCGGATTCCCTGTTGCACCCGGTCGAGCCGACCCGATCCAAGGTTCTGTGCACTGAAGGTGGCCATGGCCAGGCCGAGCGTCACCAACGGCTGGGTGACCAATTGCTCGATTTTCACTCCTACCGAGTAGGCGGCCACCGTGTCGCTCCCGCTTTCGTTTATCACCGATTGCACGATCATGACCCCGATTGCACACACTGAAAACTGCAGGGCGCTGGGCAGTCCTATCCTCAACAATCTGCTGATCATAGGCCAATCGATCTTCCAGTCCTGACTGGTGAGATGCAGGCTTGGATATTTTTTATAAATATACAGAAGACACAGCAATGCGGAAATCGTCTGGCTGAGGACGGTGGCTGCCGCCACGCCTCTTACTCCCATGCCCAACCCGATGACGGCAGCCAAGTCTCCTGCTATGTTCAGTGCGGATGCTATCAAAAGGAAATACAAAGGAGAGCGGCTGTCTCCAAGCGCTCTGAGAATTGCTGCAAACAGGTTGTAGTAGATGGTTGCCACAATGCCGATATAGATAATAATGAGGTAGGCATATGAGTCATCGATGATGTTCTCTGGGGTTCTGAGTATTTGTAGCAGAGGTCTGGTTGTCAGTATGGCAAGAGTCGACACAATAAGAGAGAGGAAGCAGGCGCTGAGCACGCTCATTGCTACAGCCTTGCGCATGCTCTGCGGGTCCTTTGCCCCGAATTTTTGACTGATGATCACCGAGAAGCCTGCAGTGAGGCCGACAACGAAGCCCAGGATGAGAAAGGTCATCGAACCGGTGGCGCCTACTGCAGCCAAGGCCTCGACTCCAACATAGCGCCCGACTACAAAGGTATCGACCATGGAATATAACTGTTGAAACAGGTTTCCGCCGAGAATCGGCAGCATAAAGAAAAATAACAAGCGAGCGGGCTTCCCGCTGCTCATGTCGTGTTCCATGGGCGGTTCTCCTGCGATGCATCCTATCCCTGAATCCATAGTTGGGCAAGCTGGAGCATGTGAAAGCCTCTGTGATTTCGCAGATTTTTCCTGAA
>NZ_DJGW01000116.1:0-4633 GCF_002432845.1 Sphaerochaeta sp. UBA5836 | reverse complement strand
AAAAGGATTCGTATTGCAAAAAGTTGCTCAGCGACCGCTATGACGACCATCTTCACCTGTAAAGCGGGAACGAATTGGGAGTTCCGCATTCTCCTTGTATGTGCTACCATGAACAAAGTTATTTCCAATGTATGCGTGAAGAAGGTTCCCTATTGCTATGAAGAGTTCAAAACGTTCCTTGCTGGCTTTGAAATTGTTATGTGATACTCTGGCGATTCTGCTTTCCTGGCTGCTCGCCGGATATTTGAGATTCTATGTCATTCCCGGCGGTGTCCGTGCATCCTTTACGCTCTTCCTCCAAATTTCTGTTCTTGTGGTAGCTTACACCCTCTTTTTCATCAGCCGTAATGGTTTGTATGTTGAGGATTTGGAACATTCATGGCGTAAAGAGACGAACAAGCTGATTTTCAGTGCATTCGAAGGTTTTTTGCTGTTGGTGATTACCCTATACTTTGGGTTCTCTGCAAAAGTGAGCCGCTTGGCCATCGGACTGCATTTCATCCTCATCATCATATTCTTGGTGACCGAACGAACATTCATATCCGCGTATATCAAGAGTTGTTACCGAAAAGGCAAGTACAATCGGAAAATTCTTTTGGTCGGCTATGGGGATAATCTGCAAAAGTATGAACGTGCACTTCACAGTAAAAGCATTCTTGGCATCAATCTGGTAGGGCAGTACGATAGTCAGGGCAGGGGTATCGAAGCAGTGCGGCAGCTGCATGCGGATTCATTGCGTACTGTCGTGGAACAGACTCAGCCTGATCTGGTGGTAATTTCCTATCCAGGCAATGAATACGACCGTCAGCAGGCCATGGTCGCCCAAGGCCTTGATTTGCTTAATGAAAAGGTGGTCCTGCTTCCATCCCTGCCTGAGTCGTATATCGGTACACAGATTTCCGATTTCCGATGGATTCCGATGCTCACGCTCAATGCAGCTGATATCGGAGCTTTTCAGCGGATTGCCAAACGGTTGTTTGATATCGTGACTTGCAGTATCGGGGTCATCATCATCTCTCCCATTCTCTTGGTTCTGGCTGTTCTGGTAAAACTTTCTTCGCCCGGGCCTGTTATTTACAAGCAAAAGCGGGTGACGCGGGATGAGAAAATCTTTACGATGTACAAATTCAGGAGCATGCGAAACGATATTCCTGAGGGAACGGCGCATTGGACTGAGGAGAATGATCCAAGGGTTACGAAAATCGGGAGATTCTTGCGCAAGACCAGCTTGGATGAGCTTCCCCAGTTGTTCAATGTAATCGGTGGTTCCATGAGTTTGATCGGTCCGAGACCCGAGCGTCCTGAATTGGTGGAAAAATTCAATGCAGAGATTCCTGGATATCGGATGCGTCATCGGGTCAAGGCCGGTATTTCCGGTTGGGCCCAGGTCAATGGTTGGAGAGGCAATACG
Source organism: Sphaerochaeta sp. UBA5836 (assembly GCF_002432845.1). Lineage (NCBI taxonomy): Bacteria > Pseudomonadati > Spirochaetota > Spirochaetia > Spirochaetales > Sphaerochaetaceae > Sphaerochaeta > Sphaerochaeta sp. UBA5836. The sequence goes on along the minus strand of NZ_DJGW01000116.1, from coordinate 3,222 downwards.
TCGTTGGAACGCCGCATTGAATTTGATCTTTTTTATATCCGTAACTGGAGTATGCTTTTCGATCTGAAGATTGTGCTGTATACATTCTTCAGAGGTTTTGTAAATGAAAATGCATATTAAACTGGAGTTGTTGATGAATAAACGGTTTTTTTTGATACTCCTGCTCTGCCTTCTTGGCATGGCGGGGCTTTTTGCTGCAGCTGACGAGGTGCGTAAGGCCCTTCCCAATCTGACCGAGGCCGAGTATCAGGCTCTCGAAGCTGGTGAGATGGTATACGGGCGTGCAATCGATGGGGGAAAGATAACCCAATATTTTGTTGAGGGATCGGAAGCTGGAAAACGTGCGGCTTTGGCCCAAGCACAGGAGAGTGGATTTTCCATCGGGGCGGTAAGTTATATTCCCTATCATGCGGCACTGAAAGCAAAACAGCCTCTGGAACGTCAGTTGGCGATTTTCAATGCTATTCGGGCCATCTCCACCCAGGAAGGTCTGACCTACATTTCCTGGCGTGCGGGAAACAAGGAAAAGGTGCTCATTGAAAAGTCTTCCTATATGGAGGACTCGAAGAATCTGAATAAGCTTCTCCCCGATCCTGTTGCCTCTGTGTTTCCCTACACTGCTGAAAGCTATGTGTATCAGCGGGACTCTTCCTTTGGTGGCAACAGGTACCTGCACACCTATACCAACACAGACAAAGAGATTTTTGTCGAAATCAGCAATATCAGCAACATGAAAGTGCTTGGCCTCTTCACGGCGGTCAAGTCGGGTCAACTGTCCATCGATATGGGGACCTACCAGTTGGAGGATGGCCTGTTGCTTGTAGCACTTACCAGTGTAAGGGACCGCAGTCCTGAGGTTTCTGTGCTTGGCCTTACGGTTGATTTGCCTTCTGCATTCAGACGCCGTATCGTTGCTCTTCAGAACTGGTTTATAGACCAGCTTGCCACCATACACTGAGAATTAGGACTATTTCATGAAACATACTCGTTCGTTGTTTGTCTTGTTGCTCTGCTTCCTTGTTCTTGCTCCCGTATCTGCGGCTGTTCATACCTCGGTTCCTGTTGATCACGAAGTATATCGTATTCTTGATGTAGCACGGATCAGGGGCTTGATCGACAACCAGATCGATGTCAAACCCTATAGTGCCAGCAGGATACTGCATTTGTTGGAAACAATTGCAAGCCAACCTGAAAAATTGAGCAAATCTGAATTGCTGCAAATTCAACAGTTGATTGCTTCCCTCAATGCTTCTTATGGATATGAACCTTCCAATCTTGAAAAGCTTTTATCGACAGGCTATTTGCGGTCGTATGACCGCGATAGAGGACTGGGAGCTTCGTTCGGCATAACCGTCGACTCACAACAGACAGTGAGTCTCTCGAAGAAAGGGGAGTATGACAGCAGAAACTCAATTGTAGCATTCTTGAAGTCAGACATCGGTTCCCATGTTTCATTCAACATGGATTTTGGTTTGGTATTAGATAAGCTGAACAACAGCGTGTTTCTTCCCAGTGAATTCACCATTCCCGGCGAAGGCTTTTATATGCGACTCACTGAAGGTGGAAGCCCTCCTTCTTCCATACCCTTTGACAAGCTGAATACCAGCTTGGTTCTTACCCCCGAGCTGTCGGCATCGTTTTTCGATGGTGATGTCCTGCTTCGCTGGGGTACGATCAAGCGTGATTGGGGCCCTGGTTTGAACAACCTCATGCTCTCAGCGGATGCACGGAGTTTCGATGCAATCGATATCCAGCTGAATTTGACTTCCTGGTTCAGGTATTCGGTGATGAACGGTTCGCTGGGTAAATTTTCTTTGGACGATATTGATGGAGAACCGTTCTTATCCGACAGATATGGCGCCAAGGAAGACCGGTTGAACTATCGCTATAACAACAACTTCAGCGCCCACCGGGTGGAACTCGACATCGGCAGCGATTTGACTTTCGCCATTTATGAATCGACGGTGTGGCAGAAGCGCTTTGAATTGAGTTATCTCAATCCCTTCACCGTCTATATGTTCCAGCAGAACAGCCTCGGAGACATCGACGATGTATTCGCAGGACTCGACTTTTCGTATACCCTTCCTTCCAAGGCCCGCATCTATGGGGCGATGGCCATGAATGAGATGAATGTGGTAGGAAATCCCATCACCATGCTCAAGGCACCAAGGAATATGTTTGCCTTCCAAGCAGGGGTGGTGGTACCGCTTCCCATCGGCTCATTCTCCTCCCTCACACTCCAATGGACGTATATCGGACCCTTTGTGTATACGCACTATCCGATGAGGAAGTTGACGGGGACTTTGGATGCTTCCATTCCTACTGCTCCCATAACCATTACTACCGATACCGGCCGTACCGTGACCTATAACGGGACAGATACTATTACCCTTTTTGCTAAAGGGCCGGATGATGTACAGACGATAAACCTTGATACTGCAGAGTGGTTCAGTAACGGTACCTACACCCTGACCAAGGACGGCAGAACCATGATTGAGAAATCAACAGATGGTAAACGCTTCCTCATCTACGAAACCTATGCCGAAACCAACTATGTCAACAAAGGTGAGAACCTTGGATATCCGCTTCAGCCCAACTCCCAGGAGTTCCTGCTGCAGCTGGACCTCGGGCTTCCCAAGGGTTGGACAACGCAACTGCAGGTCAAGTATCAGGCACGAAGCGGCCAATATGGATATGCACTCGACCAGTTCATGCTCTATACAATACATAAGCAATACCCTGAAAAGGATTTCTGGAATTATGTATTCAACCACACCTTGTCGGTTCTGTTCTCGGGAACCAAGAAGCTGGACGGTATGCCTATCTCATTGACGGCTTCCTACCGCTTTATCGCTGACTGGGTGCGACCTAAAGACGAAAGTACTGAGAGATTCGATGGTCTGACTACAGTCTTTGGATCTTGGCAGGATCCTTCCTTCAACCACATTGTACAGGTGGGAGTGAAGATTTTTTATTGATTTTGGGAGGGGCGGTACAAAAATTCTCCTTTTATTTGCTGAAAATTGTAACGTAGTGACCTGCTTCTTGGATTATGCTCTATATCACTATGGGAACGAAAAATGACAAAACTTATTCTTTTGTTGACATGGTTGATGAAAGTGATATATCGTGCCAAGTAATACTAGTATGTGCATGGAATGAGGATATATGGTAAATCTGAGGAAAAAGGTTGTTTTTTTCTTCCTTGTCTATCTGATATGC
>NZ_DJGW01000026.1:19685-29279 GCF_002432845.1 Sphaerochaeta sp. UBA5836 | reverse complement strand
GAAGAATTGCGTCTTCCAACGAAGTGTTTGCATAGTGAATATCTCCTATAAAGTTCGAACACCGGATGCACAAAGACAGCCCTGCCACACATGGGCTGAGCTATTGGTTACTTGCTTTGCTGTGTTACCAAGGTCGAACGATACCCTTCATAGAAGAAATCCCTTTGTACTCATAAGATTTCCAAAACCTATCAAAGGAGAAGCATGTTGTCAACAATTCAAGCTTGCCTGCACAGGAAGTCCAGTCATATCGGCATGAACCGAAAGCCAATACCGATTATTCCGGTTTGGTGATTAATATTTACCAAGAGGTTGGAGAACGGTATGGCCTGAAACTACCTTTCTCCGATACCACTTCAACAGAGCTTTTTGCCTTTTATACAAAACCAGTACAGACACCATTGTGTGGTGATATCATTTTCATGGGTGAGGAGCAGGATATCACCCATGTAGCCATCTTTCATCAATTTTTCGATGCAGAAATTGAATTTTTGGATGCGTACTCAGTTACCGGTAGCGTGGAAATCCGCATGTATCCTGCTTCCAGTCCCAAAATCAAAGGCTTCGGACGGATGCTGGTACAACCATAATTGGAATTCAGAACACAATTTCCTCTGTAAATTAAGCCAAGTTAGTAAAGATATCGTGCTTAATATCGCTTAAATAATAAACATTTTCTTGCACATTGAAAATAGCAGGCCTATAATGATGGTCTGAGAACGTTTTCTGTTACCGTTGATTTTTTACAACCAGAGTGAAAAGACCTTGCAATTCCATCAAACAGGAGAGCTAAGCGATAGTCCTCCAGTACTGATCAGAAGTGACAGGCAAGTTAGTACGCATCCCTTTGGTTTTATGTTGAATACCTTGATACACGTGGAGCATGCGATGAAAGATTCAGTTAAAACGAATATTCCGACATTGAGGAAGAAAAAATTCCTCTCGCTATCTGAACCCTACCTGTTTTTACTCCCGGCCCTGATCATCTTCGGTTTGTTCCTCTACTATCCATTTCTCCGTACCATATTCTTGAGCATGTTCCTCACCAACAAAACCGGCAAGGCAAAAATATTCGTTGCATTTACCAGCAATGACAATTATCTCACGCTGTTCAAAGACCCTTCTTTCTGGTCGAGTGTGGCGGTAACCTTCAAGTTTGTCATAGCCGTTGCATTGGGCGGCCTTCTCGTCGGCTTGACGTCCAGCCTGCTTACCGAGAAGAAGTATCGTGGCTCTGGCTTTTCTGCTGCTGTATATGCAATGCCAATCGCCATTGCATCGGCTGCAGCCTCAATGGCATTCAAGATGATACTGCACCCCACCAACGGACTATTGAACCAATTGATGGGCACACAAATCAACTTTACCGGCGATTCCCGCTATGCCCTTGCATCGGTTGTAGGCCTGACCATCTGGCTTACCAGCGGGATCAACTTCATATTCATCAGCGCAGGCCTCAGGAACGTACCCGGGGAGCTGTATGACAGTGCCTCTGTCGATGGTGCCGGGTATTGGAGAAAAGTGTTCTCTGTCACCCTCCCTTCCATCTCCCCAACGCTGTTCTTCCAGATAATCATCAATATTATCGGGGCTTTCCAATCTTTCAGCCAGATCAAGCTGCTGACCGAGGGAGGCCCTGGCGATGCGACCAACGTCATGGTGTGGTCGATTTACAAGGATGCATTCCGAAATTTCAGGTTTGGTGCGGCCGCCGCCAGATCGGTCATTCTTTTCTTGATTGTGATGGTCATCACCATCATCCAGTTCAGATTTGAAAAGAAAGGAGTGAACTACTGATGCGCATAGCCACCCGACAAAGACGACTACTACAAAATACAGGACGCTTTCTTCTGAACATCCCTTTGATGTTGGTGATTCTCGTACCCTTGCTCTACACCATATCCATATCGGTCATGCCACCCGATGAGATCTATGGCAATCACCTGATACCTACATCGGTCAAGTTCACCAACTATATCCAGGCGTTCACCAATCCGTACTACAACTTCCCCCGCATGATTCTCAACTCGTTCATCGTATCGACGACGGTGATGCTCGGACAGATGGTCACCTGTTCCTTGGCCGCCTTCGCTTTCTCCTTCCTCCAGTTCAAGGGGAAGAAGATTTTATTCATTGCCGTACTTGCAACCATGATGGTCCCCGGAGAAGTGACGATCATCGCCAACTACCTGACCATGGCACAGTGGGGGTGGCTGGACTCCTACCGGGCTTTGATATTCCCTTTCCTTACCAGCGCCATGGGGATTTTCCTGCTCAGGCAGTACTACCTGACATTCGCGAAAGAGCTCTATGAAGCCGCCAAGCTGGATGGTTGCTCAAACCTCCGATTCCTGACAAGCATCGTCGTCCCGCTCTCCCGCCCCGCCCTCGGAGCCTTGGGAGCCTATGTATTCTTGAATACGTGGAACCAATATATGTGGCCGCTGTTGGTGACCAATTCCCGGGAGTTCCGCACGGTGCAAATCGGCATCTCGATGCTTTACGACATCGATGCTGTTTCCCTGGGCCTGATGATGGCCGGTGTTGTCATTGTCATCGTACCGTCGCTGAGCATTTTCGTCTTCATGAACAAGCAGCTGATCAACGGCTTGATGGCTGGTGCTGTGAAGGGATGATTGAAGGTTTTCGTCCCTGAATATAGGTGTTTCTGGAATGGCTGATTCATTCCATGGTATTTCAATAAAAGGAGAAAAGGAAATGAAGAAAACGTTGTGTTTGATTCTCGTCGGTCTCTTGATTGCAGGTTCCCTCTTCGCAGGCGGAGCCTCGGAAGCAACCAAGGCAGCTCCTGCCAAACCAGCAGGACCGGTGGAAATCACATTCTGGCACGCAATGGGAGGAGTGAACGGTGAAGCACTCGCATCGATGGTCGATGAGTTCAACAAGCAGAATGAAGGGAAAATCAAAGTAAAGTATGAGTTCCAGGGCAACTATGACGATGAATTCGCCAAGATCCAGGCTTCCGGCGGAAACTATCCCTGCGACATCATCCAAGTGTACGATATCGGTACCCGGTACATGATCGACTCCGGCTGGATTCTTCCTGTACAAGAGTACATTGAAAAAGACAAGTACGATATCAGCCAGATCGAGCCGAATATCGCTGCTTACTACACCGTTGACAACACCCTGTATTCCATGCCGTTCAACAGCTCCACCCCGCTCTTGTATTACAACAAGACCGCCTTCGAAGAGGCTGGAATCACCAAGGTTCCCACCTGTTTCGAGGACATCTATGAGATCGCCGAGAAGCTGAAGATCGTCAATCCCGATGGAACGGTCAAGCGCTATGGCTACGGCATGGGCAACTACGGCTGGTTCTTTGAACAATGGATCGGCAAGATGGGTCTGCATTATGTGAACAACAACAATGGTCGTGGTAAAGACTACGCCACCGCAGTCGAATTCGACACCAACGGCGGCGGTCTGCAGATCATAAAAGTTTGGGACAAAATCCTCAAGGAAGGAATCTCCCCGTACCTCAACATGGGCAATGATGATGCCAAGGCAGCCTTCATTTCCGGTAATGTGTGCATGATTCCCGAATCCACTGCAGCACTCAAGTCCCTGCTTCTGAACGTCGGTGACAAGTTTGAGATCGGCGTTGCCTACTTTCCGTCCATCAACCGCAATGACGTCGGTGGTGTATCGGTCGGCGGCGGAAGCTTGTGGATGATGGATACCGGCAAGCAGGAGCGAGAGGATGCAACCTGGGAATTCCTGAAGTTCATGGTCTCTCCCGAGATGCAGGCGTTCTGGAATGCCAAGACCGGTTACTTCCCCGTAACCGTTGCTGCAGCCCAGACCGCAACCTTCAAGGAAAACATCGCAAAGTATCCTCAGTTCCAGGTAGCCATCGACCAGCTGCATAGCTCTGCTCCGCAGTATGCCGGTGCCCTGCTGAGCGTGTTCTCCGAAGCCCGCCAGATTGTACAGAACTACATTGCCCGACTTGCAAACAATGAATTGGATCCACAAGCCACACTCAACGGAATGGCCAAGGACATCAACAAGGCAATCGAAACCTATAACCTGGTCAACTACTAAACCCAGTAGAGTTTGGTGATCGAAACACGGAGGACTGTTGTAACAGCACAACAGTCCTCTTTATTTTCTGTCCGAAATCGTTTAGTTGTACGTTCCCGTAAGGGTGAATGTCCCGTTGGGAAGGATATATTCCAAGGACATTGTCTCATCATTGAACACAGCCCAAGTAAAGAGTCCTCCTACCTTGCCTCGTGCGTTGATCTTCTTGCCCAGGACTTCCTTGAGCGTCCAGTTCATCGAAATCTCAGCACCAAGCAATGAGCCATCAATCGTTCCGTTTGCCTGAAGCACTGCTACCACCTGCTTAGCCTCATCGACAACCTGGATTACACTATGGTTGGAACCTGAAATCGCACCGGAAACCGGATCGAGATTGTAGTTGGTCACATTGTTCATGATGACATTCTTGCCATTGAGCAAAGGCCAATCGGATTTGATGGTTCCACCATACGGCCCGTAGGCAAAGCTTTGCAAGGTCTCCTCAACGGTCTTGTAATGGTTGCTGTCGCCTTTGTGCTCGGTTGCCACACTGCCCAGTTGCTGATAGACATTCACTGTCGCAGTAAAACTTGCAGGAGCGCCGCTTTTTTCAACCTTGCGTGATGCATCTTCAGTACTTGCTGACATGCTGCGGGAGAGCGCACTACTATCCATGGACATATCACAGCTGATAAGCATGCCGAGCAATGCTACAACAAGTCCGAAACGAAGAAGATTTCTTTTCATGTTTGAGTCACACCTTTTATTGATACAATATGAGAGAATAGTCGCACGACATGCATCATCTTTGTCAATAAAAATCGTACAATCCAATACATTCCTCATATGTGACAGATTTCTGGCAATGTGTTAAGACATGATTTGACTTCAAGTTCTTACCTGCTTCTTACAAAAATTGAGCCGATACAACAGTTTTCAGATGACAAACAGGGTTCCCTACGGTATAAGTATGGACAAGGTGCATGCCGAGTTTTTGTCATTCTTGGTGGAAAACCGGCAATCGACCAAAGAAGGAGCGAAATGCAAACGAAGACGTGGAAGCGCAATCTCTTTTTGGTGCTCTTGCTTGCCGTAGGACTTTGCGTTTCCATACCAGTCCGCTTCCTGTACAACAGAAACAAGACGTTGCTGCTTACCCAAACACAGGAGAAAGCACTCAATATCGCCAGTACCGTGGCGGCCTTCCTCTCCTACGACATTGAACGCTATCGCCCGATCTCGGAAGCAGAATCGCTGACGACCGGCAGCAAGCTGGAACAGGACTACCAAAAGCTTAATGCAGTCCTGCGCGAGATCAAATCCAAAAGCGACGCCACCTTCATCTACACCAGCAAGTATCTGGATGACGAAACCAGCGTATTCGTCCTTGACGGGGAGGAAATTGGCACAGTGCTCTTCTCCCCCTTCGGCAGCCGGGATGCCATGGATGAGCATGAACTGCGCACGCTCAAAAATGGTGAAACAACGGTAACCGACTTGGGTGAGGACAGTGTCTGGGGCACCTATCTTTCTGCGTACGCCCCCATCATCGATCAGCGTGACCAGCACATTGTAGGTTTGGTTGGCGTCGACTACTCAAAGGACTTCCTCAAAGAGCAATATTCGAATTTTGCTTGGGTGCTGAATACCCCGTCCGCCCTGTTCACCTTGGCGCTCACCTTCGCTCTCTATATTCTCATTGTCACCATCCTTGACCGCAGCGGCATCGATGACCTGACCAAATTGGGAAACAAGCGGGCGTTCATAAAAACCTTGAGAATAGTCCAGTACGAAGCGAAGAAACGAAACCAGAATTTTGTACTCTGCCTTCTGGATGTCGATGAATTTAAAACCATCAATGACACCTATGGACATCCTGTCGGCGATATCGTACTGAAACACTTTGGACGGGCGCTGGTCAAAGCTGCAAACACTTCCAAGGTATGTTTCCGGTATGGTGGTGATGAGTTTGCCGTCATTCTCACTGCCACCACCTTGCTGCAGGCACAGGCGGTGAAGGAAACCATCCAGGAAGAGATAGCAAGCATCACGATACCCGAACTCAAAGGCAGAGTCTTGTCGGCAAGCATCGGCATGGCGGAGTGGTTCCCCGGTATCACGGTGGAAACACTGATCGACCTGTCAGACAAGGACTTGTATATACAGAAGGAGATACGTAAAAAGGAAGTGCACTGACACGCCTTCTTGTCACAGAGTTTAAAACACAAAATATCTCTAATTCGTCCACTTCCCCTTTTCTTTCGTGAATTGCATCAAGTGCGACCGCTCGGGCATCGTCTTCAGCCCTGCTTCTTTTTCCGCGAGCGTTTGACAGGGATGGGAATCAGGGGCTCTGAGAGAGCGATCACCTGCTCGAGCAGATCCCTGTCCTCTACGTCGACAATGTAATGCTCCTTGGCACCTTGATACGGGAAGCCTTTCTCCGCCTCTGCAAGTACGTCTTTCAGGATTTCCAGCTGCTTTGCATACACGGTGTTGTTGCATACCAAAAAGAGCGGCTTGCGATGGATATAGAGCATGTACGATCCGAACATTTTCCTATAGAGCGGTTGCCAGCTCTCATCAATCTGGCTTACAACAAATTCTATAAAATCCTCAGTGGTTGCCATAGTTATCACCCTACTGCCTGCTGTACCGGCTGTCCAGTCACAGCATGCCCTGTGATTGACAATTCCCTGTTTGTACCATACATGATACACACAAGGAGACATACGTGCGTGAAACGTCTTATCCTGATGATGACACTGATGCTGCTCCTCTCAACCTTGGGAGCGGAGATTGCACCTTCCGAGTACCGTCTTATGCAGATGCGCTCTCCAGAGCACATACAGATCAAGGTACTGTCGGTATCCAAGTCGTACAACCTATTTTCAGGCAATACCGAGGTGAAGGCCAAAGCCGAAGTCATTATGGTTGTGAGAAGCGAGAGCAATCTTTCTGTCGGCGACAGGATAACGATCAAGTATACACACGACAAGCTGAGGAAGAACTGGGCAGGCCCGAGGCCCATTCCCATGCTCAAGAAACATACAGAGACCGATGCCTTTCTAACCTTCGATACAGACCGGAATTGGTACGTGCCTTCCGCCAGGGGCACCTCATTCGATCCGTTGATCAGAGAGTAACAGCCTGTTTGAATCCACCAGCCTTTTATTTTCCAGGATGTATAACATCTTCATGTTCTGACAGGCCCCGATACGTACGAATTTGAAGGTGGTCGTCACTCACCACACCCCGCATGCTGTATAATGAGGTCGCGGAAGATCTTCATGCTGCCGACACGCAGAAAACTCACTCCTTTCTGGTATTTGGCCCGGGATGCACGATCCTGGTGTCTTCTGAATATGGACTGCCAAGGAACCGGCTGGTGTACACCACAGTCACCCAGATGACAGCCATGCTCTGCTCAAACCAAGCCCTGTCATGCTCCCTACCGGTCAAGCGCTCACCCATTCAGCATCGATTCTGGAGAGAGGATCCGTTTCAGGTCCTCTTCACTCAAGTACCCTTCCTCAAGCACTATCCTGTAGACGGATCCCTCGGTTTTCTGAGCCTTCTTGGCAATCTCGGAACAGAGCTCGTACCCCAATACAGGAACAAGAGCCGTTACCAGGCCAATACTGTTCTCCACCATCTCCCTGCAACGCTCCTTGTTTGCAGTAATGCCGATGATGCAGCGGTTTGTCAGGATATGCAATACATTGGTAAGGTTGTTGATCGAAGTGAAGAGCTTGAAAGCAATCAAGGGCTCCATTACATTGAGCTCCAGTTGCCCGGCCTCGGCGGCAAGCGTGATGGCAAGGTCGTTGCCGATGACATCGAAAGCAACCTGGTTGACCACTTCGGGAATGACGGGATTCACCTTGCCCGGCATGATGGACGAGCCCGGCTGCATGGGCGGCAGATTGATCTCGTTGATACCCGCCCTCGGGCCGGAGGAAAGGAGGCGAAGGTCGTTGCAAATCTTGGAAACCTTTGCAGCAATTCGCTTGAGCACACCGCTGAGCTCGATGAATCCACCCGAATCCTGGGTGGCCTTGATCAAGTTCCTCGAAGGGACCAGAGGCAGGCCGGTTAGCAGTGCCAGATGCCGGGTGACCACCTCGGCATACCCTTTGGGGGCATTCAAGCCGGTGCCGATGGCAGTTGCTCCCATGTTGATCTCATACAAGAGCGTCCTGGCGATCCGCATCCGTTCGATATCCTCTCCCACACTCTCGGCCCAAGCGATGAATTCCTGCCCCAACGTCATGGGGATGGCGTCCTGAAGCTGGGTTCTCCCCATCTTCAAAACATCGTGAAACTCCCTGCCCTTTTCCTCTAGGGATGCTTTGAAGTTCTCAAGTTCAACAAGCAGAGCATCAAGCATCCAAGCAGCCGCCAGACGGATGGAAGTGGGATAGACATCGTTGGTCGACTGGGAAAGATTGACATGGTTGTTTGGGTGGATGATCTTGTATTCCCCGCGCTTCTTGCCCAAGAGCTCCAATGCCCTGTTTGCAATGACCTCGTTCGCATTCATGTTGGTGGAGGTTCCCGCTCCTCCTTGGATGGCATCGACGGGGAATTGGTCATGCAGTTTGCCGGCAATGATCTCATCGCACGCTTCGATGATGGCTCCCCCTACCGCTGGATCGAGAATACGATACTCAAGGTTCGCCAAGGCAGTAGCCTTCTTGATGTAAGCCAAAGCCTGAATGAAGAAGGGAAACCGGGATATCGGAATATTCGACACCACGAAGTTCTCCATGGCCCGAACAGTCTGCACCCCATAATAGGCGTCTGAAGGAACCTGCTTATCACCCAATAAGTCGTGCTCAATCCTCCATGCATCCATACCGATACATCTCCTCTGCACCAGAGCCCGTGCATGAACAAGCCGCATCGCCAAAGACGATGCGCAAGCCAGTCATTCCATTCCTGTCCTCTTATTCATCCCGTTTCCCTGATTACTGTTATAGTGCTTGCATCATCGCATGCAACGGCAGTGAATTCAACCTAAATCATCCTCCTGCCTGTACTCAAACAAATCTCCGGGCTGACAGCCAAGGGCCTCACAGATTGCTTCCATGGTACTCAGCCTGATGGCACTCACCTTCCCTGTCTTCAGATTGGAAAGGTTTGCTATCGTGATACCCACCTTCTCGGATAATTCGGTTAGTGACATCTTGCGGTCCGCCAGCACACGGTCAAGTCGTATAATGATTGCCATACGCTTGCCTAGACCGTTTGCTCGTATTCACGCTGCAAGGCGAATGCGTAGCTGAACACCCGAGCGAGCACGAGCAGAATGAGTGCATAGACAGCCTCATTGGGAAGCAGCTGGAAGCGGAAGCCAAGCAAGCCTGAAAGTTCTCCCAAGTCCCGGGTAAAGACAAAGACCAGCAACAACTGCTTTGCATAGGCTAGAATCAGCAGGATATATCCCATGTTGGTTATCTTGTCGGGAAGCGTTCGGGTGAAGCCTTTGGACTGGGCAAGTGTGTGAAGAATCGAGCGCAGCAGGTATAAAAACAACAAGCCAAG
>NZ_DJGW01000026.1:17825-19630 GCF_002432845.1 Sphaerochaeta sp. UBA5836 | reverse complement strand
TCGGGGAACACCAGCAAGAGCGAGAAATCACCCTGCACTGCCAGGACGACCAAGTACACCGTTATGCCGGCTACGGCAAGCGAGCCAAGGATGAGACTGAGGGTAAGCAGACCTGTAAGCAGGCGCAATCCTTTGTTTGACAAACTAAGCATGGAATGCCTCCAAATATCGTTTTACAGATATTTTTTATCGTAGTACGATAAATTTGTCAAGACATTCCCTACTGCTTTTCACTGCGTAGCCTGTTTCGATGCATCCCAAATGCCTTCAGGTGGGTCTTGGAAGTGACAGTCACCCCGCTGATTACATCCACAACAAGGCTCTTTGCTTCTATTGCAGCTTTGAATAACTCATCAATGGTCCTTCCCTTGGAAAGCTTGACCGGCTGACCATTCTTGGCAGCAGCGCCCTTGAGAATCCTGAAACCCTCGACCTCACCGCCGGCCACCCTCACTTCGGTCTCGGTATCGCGAAGGTGTGAGGTACTGCCCTTCCACTGCCCGATGTACATCCCATCCTAGAGGTTCGAAAACTGCACGTTTTCAAATTGCAACCGGGAAGCCTCCTTACAGTTCGGTCCATCCACGCGCATCGCCATGAACAAGCCTACGGCGATAATCACTATCATACCAGGCAAAATCCACCACATACGATTTCTCCTACGCTTACGCATCATGTACTGAGAAGTGATATGTTCAGTCCCGTTACCGGTTGGAAAACGGAGACCAATGATTCGGTGATCCAACCCTGCAGGTTTTCATCGATGGCAAACACCCCGACTTCGGGGAGGTCGGCCAACAGCTTTTTGCATCCCTTGAGGCCTAAAAGAAAGAAGGTTGTTGAAAGGGCGTCAGCATGCAGGGAACGAGGGCAGACCACCGTCGTACCAATCAAGCCAGACCGGGCCGGACAGCCGGTCCTCGGATCGAGAATGTGGTGCTGCCGCTTTCCTTGCGAATCGATAAAGAACCGTTCATAGTCACCACTGGTGACAACCGAGACGTCCTTGGCCGCGATGGCTCCAACCAAAGAATTCTGGATCCTGGGATGACGGATGCCCACCTTCCATGCCGACCCATCCGGTTTCGATCCCAGAAGCAACACATTGCCGCCAAGGTTGATGTAAGCCGATTCAATACCCCATTCGATGAGCACCTGCTTGGCACGATCAGCGGCATAGCCCTTGGCCAAGCCTCCCAGATCCAACATCATCCCCTGTTCACCCAAGCCGGCACGTCGATTCTTCACATCCAACCGTATCTGGCGGTAATCGACACGCGATCGAACTTCATTAATGGCGGCTTGGGTGGGGGGAATTGCAGCATGGGTGAAATCCCAGAGATTCATCAGAGGAGCGATGGTTACATCGAACGCACCGCTTGAAAGAGCGCCGACCGCCACGGCCTCCTGCAGCACCTCAATGGTATCGGGGGAAACATCTACCAAACCGTTTCCAGCCTGACCGTTGATGCCGCTCACCTCGCTATCGGCAAGGAACCTGCTCAAGAGTAATTCCAGACGCTTCACTTCTGCAAAAGCCGCCTCAATTGCCGCCTCAGGCTGTTCTCCATAGACCTTGCAGGACAGTTGGGTATGCATGACTGCAAGGGTTGCCTCGACGCTACGCATGATCACATCCTTGCATCAGGCCATCCATCACCAACGAGGTGATCGTGTCCAGCAACCGGGGAAAGTGCTCAACTCCGATCTCCTCCTTGTGCACATCGATGTTCATAATCGCCGTGAATACCAACATGATCGTCGCGGCATCGACATCGCTTCTGATTTTTCCCTCGGCCTGCCAC
>NZ_DJGW01000026.1:13472-17811 GCF_002432845.1 Sphaerochaeta sp. UBA5836 | reverse complement strand
TGCTCGAGCTTTGCAAAAACCTTTCGGTTGTACCATTCACGCAAAATCGGGTTGTTGCGCATACCTTCGCTGTTGCACGCAAGCATATGGGCGATCACTTGCTTCGGTTCCAATGTTACGTCAAGCTGTGCCTGGCACCTCTGTTTCAACACTGCATTCTCTGCAAGGAATATATCCAAAAACAGCTTTTCCTTTGACGGGTAGTAGAGGTAAAAGGTTCCCACAGCAAGCCCCGCCTCCTTGGCGATCTGGGCTACGCTGGTGGATTTGAACCCACCCTTGGTGAACAATGTTTTTGCCGCGTTGTACAACAGAGCTTGTTTCTCTTCCATGCGTCCATCCTGAATGAATATTTTTTAATTCATTCATTTATACAGAAAGAGTCTTTTGCTTGTCAAGACATCGCAGGGTGCCCTTCCAATCACCACCACGCAGACCATGGTAAAAATACACCCACCCATGGCATAGTACACCAAGCAATTGCACATTCCTTCTTCCATTTTTTGATTTGTATTCCTCATTTGTACTTTTCTCTTTCAGTCATAGATACTGTACATTTTGGGGCACACCCATACAGCCACACGGTGGCTTGCAGGCGAGTATCGGTCGGATGCTTTTGGGGAAAATCGAAGAGACTGAATCCTATCTGGATCTGGCATGGCATTTTACAGCAGCATCGCCACCGGCTTTGAACTCAACCTATTCGATTCCTTCCAGGTCCTGATTCTTGGCGGATATCGTTTCGCCCCTCACGAAGCCCAACCGGGCATGCAGGCAAACACGCTTTCCAGAGCATTCAACTCACTGAGTTTCAGGGCCAACCTGAAGTGAACCGACAGGCCGGTATACGCGTGTATACCGGCCATCACTTTCCAACATATTGCATGCATTGCACCAACCTGAGGCGGTGCACTGGATGACAAATGCTGATGCTTACGTTATAAGTATGGTAGATGCAGGCAGGGCGGATATACAACGCACCTATTTGTTCTCTGAGGATTGATGAGAAAATCCCTACGTATTGGTTTTGGGGAAAAACGCACATTTTTGCTACTGCTTGCAGCAACGATTCTTTGCGTCCTCTTCCCTGCACAATTTCTCTATCAACGAACCACCAATGTCCTCAAAGACAACGCCCGTTTGCGCGCTCTCTCCATCGCCACCACCGTGGCAACCTTTCTGGAAGACGACATCGAGTCATATCGAGCCATATCCGATGCACCGACACTCAATGAGGACTCCCAGGCCTATGCCGACTACCTGCGATACAATGCCTTGCTGCGTACCATCAAGGAACAAAACGACGCCGACTATATCTATACCGAAGCGCTGGTTGATGGAAAAATCATCCGCTACGTTCTCGATGCCGAGCTCCCCGACAGTGAAAACTTCTCCCCTTTCGGCTCCCTCGATACAATGGATGAAACCGAGCAGAACGTATATACAACCCGAATGGCAACCGGCAGCACCGAACTGCTCCTCTCCGACTGGGGAGTATACCTCAGCGCCTTCGCCCCTATTGTCGACCATCGTGACGGCAGTTTGACAGGATTGGTGGGAGTCGACTATTCGGCGGCAACCTTGCTCATACAGTCACGCATGCTCTTGTATCTGCACATCATCACCTTCTCGTTGCTCTCCTTGCTGCTTTCCTTCTCCCTTTTTGTCGTCGTCCAATTGATCAGCGTCCACGCCTATACCGATGAGTTGACCGGCTTGGGCAATCGCCGGGCAATGAACAAGGCTTTGGCTCGTTTGGAAAGAGACGCACGGAAACACCATAAGCCGTTTGTACTGTTAACCCTCGATGTCGACACCTTCAAGCTTATCAACGATGAACACGGACATCCCGTCGGGGACAAGGTTCTGAAACGGATTGCCGAGACATTGCTGCAACATTCGGAGGGGGATGAGGGCTGTTTCCGTTCAGGCGGTGATGAATTTGTCATGGTGATGCCCTCCTCCAATCTTGAAAACGCCCGACAAATAAGCAATCTGATCAAAACCGATGTCCAAGCTGTGTTCCTTCCGGAGTTGAAGGGACAGGCGCTTTCTGTGAGTATCGGCCTGGCTGTCTGGGAGGAAGGCGATACCCTGGAGGATGTGATCAGGCGCTCCGATACAAGCCTCTATGAGATGAAAAAACATCAGGAAACCCGGAAAAAGGGTTGAGAGTCTCTTGCCCAAACAGAAGGTAACCGATAGGGTTTCTCCCATACCCAGGAGATCAGACATGCATACCATCGATACACTCTTTCTCACCGGATCGCATTTCTGTCCTGATCAGGAAGAAATGGAAAGCCTTGAGGCCTTGTACCCCCAGGTTCGCGTAACCAGCACAGACATGTCGCACTATAGCCGCGAGCAGTTGCAGCAAGCCCGGATTATTGTAGGACTGCCAAAACCGGAAGACCTGAAACATGCCACCAACCTGCATTGGCTGCAAACCCCATCCTCGGGGGTAAGTCAGTATGTCGATCCCGCCCTCTATGCCAGCCAGCCCATCCTCCTGACCAATGCGAGAGGCACCTACGGCAGGCAAATCGCCGACCATGTCATCGGTGAAATAATCGCTTTCAACCACAACCTGCTGCGCTATCATGACCAGATGAAGAGCAAGCTATGGAAACGCTACTTCCCTACCAAGGACCTCTGGGAGAGCACCTTGCTGATCATCGGGCTTGGGGATATCGGGACCCAGCTGGCCTTGCGGGCGAAAGCCCACGGCCTCAGGGTACTTGCCGTCAAACGAACGGCAACTGAGAAGCCTTCCTATGTGGACGAGCTGGGAACGGAGAAGGACCTGGATGCCTTTTTGGTACGAGCCGACTACCTTGTATTGTGTGCAGCTTCCACCGATCAAACCGAGCATCTGCTTGATGAGCGAAGGATAGCCCTGTTGCCACCAGGCTCGTATGTTTTCAATGTAGGACGAGGCAACCTGCTGGACGAGCAGGCTCTGGTGCAGGCCCTTCAGAGCGGCAGGATAAAGGGAGCCGGCCTTGATGTCACCACGATCGAGCCCCTGCCGCAGGACCATGTACTATGGACGCTGGACAATGTCCTGATCACCCCGCATGCAAGCGGCTTGTCCCCAAGCGATCCTCATCAGGTGTTTTCCCTGTTTTTGAAGAACCTTGGGCTGTATCTCCAGAACAAGCCATTGATCAATTGCGTAGACTTTGCACGGACGTATTAGATAGTCCCATCAATAAATGAATAGCAAGACTATTCTCCTTTACCCGGCTGGTCGGCGATGGTACGATGGAACATGTCCAAGGAGGGGTGGAAGGTGGCCATAATTCTTGCAATCGATGATGCGGCAACTGATCTTACGCTCATCCAATACATGCTTTCCAATCACACGGTACTGCTGGCTCGAAACGGCGAAGAGGGGTTGCACACGCTCGATACGCATCCAGAGGTCGACCTCATCCTGCTGGACCTTCACATGCCTGTCATGGATGGGTTCACCTTTCTGGACCACATCCAAGCCAGGAATCTTGAAATTCCCATCATTATTCTTACCAATACCGAGGAAGTCGATATGGAAATTCGCGGACTGGAGAAAGGCGCCGTCGATTTCATCCGAAAGCCGCTGAATTTCAAAGCCCTGCAGATGCGCATCGATGTACAACTGAGGCTCAAGCAGTCCACCGAGCTCATCAAGGAGCACAACCGCCGCCTTGAGGAACTTGTTGAAAAACGAACTGCAGAAATCAGACGTACCAACGTGATAACCATCAACGCATTGGTGCGGCTTTTGGAAGTGCGGAATATCGAGTCCAGCAACCATGCCCGACGCACCAAAATCATGATGGAACTGCTTTGCCAACAGTTGCAGAAAATGAAACATATTGGATACGAGCTGAGCGAAAAAGAGATTCAGGAACTGATCGATACCGCTCCCTTGCACGACATCGGCAAGGTCGGCATTCCCGACCATGTACTGCTCAAGCCTGGAAAACTTGATCCAGACGAAGTTGTCATCATGCGCGAGCATGTGAACAAGGGTGTTGAGGCCCTGGATTACAGCATCGAGAATGAAGAGACAAAGATAAGCTTCATAGAAACTGCCCGGGAGTTGATAGCCAGCCACCACGAGTGGTACGACGGCAGCGGATACCCTGCCCGGCTGCGCGGTCTTGCAATTCCCCTTTCGGGACGCTTGATGGCCGTAATCGATGTATATGATGCACTTACGAGCAAGCGGGTATACAAAGATAAAATGGAACATGACCAAGCAATCGAGGTGATGAGACAGGAAGCAGAGAGACATTTCGACCCCATCGTGTTTGAAGCATTCTTACAGGTGGTCGACGAGATCAGAAAGAGATTG
>NZ_DJGW01000026.1:0-13396 GCF_002432845.1 Sphaerochaeta sp. UBA5836 | reverse complement strand
TCTCTTGTGTGTTCCTTGTTGTTCGGTTCTGAAACGGAGCTTCAATTCAGTGCTGAGGAAGCACGGTTCATTGCCATGCATCCGACCATTCAAATCGGTATCGACCCCAAATTCGTGCCCTTCGAATTCATCTCCAACGAAGGCAAACACGGCGGTATCACCGCCGATGTACTTGCCATCATCGCAGAGCGCACCGGCCTGAGTTTCTCCTACGATCCGTCGTTGAGTTGGACCGAAACGGTGCAGAAAAGCCGCGAAAGGTCAATCGATTTGCTTGCTGCTGTAGGCTATACCCAGGCAAGGGCGCAATATATGACCTACCTGAAGCCCTATTTGCATTTTCAACGGGCTATCATCGTGCAAAAGAGCAATACTTCGATTACCACCTTCAAGGACTTGGAACATCGTCAGGTAGCTGTCCAGCGGGATAGTTCCCATGAAGGATTTCTTCTCTCCTATCCCGAGATCACCATGCGTCTGTACGATACCGTTGAGGAGGCTCTGCTTGCCGTCAACCGGGGCGAAGAGGTGGCTTTCGTTGGCAATGAGGCTACCAGCATCTATCTGAGCCGAACCCTTGGCTTGACTGAGCTGCAGTTCATTCCAATTTCGGAGGGAGGGTTGCAGGACCTGCATATGGCGGTACGCAGCGATTGGCCGCAGCTGGCAACTATTATGCAAAAAGCCCTCGATTCCATAAGCGAGGAGGAGATGGCAGGCATCCTCGACCGTTGGCTCCGCTATGAAAGTCGTCCTGACATGGGCCCGATCATCCGTTGGATCGGCATTATTGTATCCATCCTGGTCATCATCATCGGCAGTTCGTTGTTTTGGATATCCCGTCTCAGGGATGCAGTGAAGCAGAAGGATGCAGCTCAGAGGCTGGCACAGCAGGCCGACTTGGAGAAAAGCAGATTCCTGGCCCGGGTATCACATGAGATCCGAACTCCGCTCAACGGGATTCGCGGCATGAGCTATCTGCTTGAGAAAACCTCCCTCGATACCACCCAGCTAAGGTATGTAAAGACCATCAGCGCTGCGACGCAGACGATGCAGAGCATCATCAACGACATTCTTGAGTTCTCGCGTCTTGATGAGGATCGCATTGTACTGGAACACATCCCCTTCACCTTGGATGACGTACTTGAGAACTGCATCTCCATCGAATCCTACCTGATTCATCAGAAGGGTTTGAAATTCAGGCTCTCCCAGACAGACGATGTCCCGCAACGCCTGATGGGAGACCCCACCCGCCTCTCCCAGATCCTGATCAACCTGCTCAACAATGCGGTCAAGTTCACAGAAGAGGGGCAGATTGAGCTCTCCGTTTCCGTCCAGACATTGACCGAACAATCATGCACCCTGAGTTTTGCAGTTACGGATACTGGTATCGGTATAAGTCCAGAGCAGCTTGAAAACCTCTTCAAGCCCTTCGTCCAAGCCAATGCTTCCATTCACCGCAAGTACGGCGGCTCGGGCTTGGGTCTTTCCATCGTGAAGGCTTTGGTGGAGAAAATGGGCGGGAAGCTTTCGGTGACCAGTGAATTCGGCATCGGAAGCACATTCACTGCCACGGTTCCCTTTACCTTGGACATTCTTGGGTCGGCCGAAGAAAGCGAGCGAAGAAGAAGCGTTGATTTCTCTGCAATCAAGGCTCTGGTTGTCTGCGCCGACCGATACCTCGATGATCGCATCGGGACCCTTTTCAAGGAGTACAACATTCAGTCGGAGTCAGTCTCCTCACCTTCTCTTGCAACAAAAGTACTGGAGAGCGGCAATTACTTTGATCTGGTTGTCATTGAGCTTGCAGACAGTCTGGCTTGCCCCGACTCTCTGGCAAAGGCTTTGGAACAACAGGAGAACAAGCGATCAAGACTCCTTGCACTTGTGCATGATGATTCCCAAATCAAGAGTTCAGCCTTCATCGACGTTGTTCTTCCCCTGCCCTTGATCAACTCGGTGTTGTTCAATGCATTGCTGCATTTGTTTGGAAGAGCGGAAGAAGAGAGAAAGAGAAGCGAGTCAGGCGTGCAAGCCTCTGTGGATATCCCGCTGCAGATCCTGGTGGTTGAGGATAATTCCACCAACCAAATCATCGCCCAGGAAATTTTGCAGCGTCAGGGTTGGACGGTTCATCTTGCCGCCAATGGAAAGCTTGGGTATGAGTTGTTCCTTGCCTTGGAAGAGATTCTCGATATCGTGCTGATGGACCTGCATATGGACGTGATGGACGGATATGAATCCTCCACCTTGATCAGGTCGAAGAACGAAAACATCCCGATCATCGTCACCAGTGCCGACCTGATGGAGACGGTCCGCAGGCGCTGCAAGGAGATCGGGGTGACTGATCTGATCGGCAAGCCATACGATCCCGACCAGCTTATCAGCAAGGTGGCTGAACTAGCCCTTCCCTACCATCAGAGGAGGAAGAGCATCGATTTCGAACGGGGAGTTTTCAGTGTGGGTGGGGATAAAAATCTCTACCTGAGAGTACTGGGCGCCTTTATTTTAGAGTTGGAGCAACTGCTTCCAAGTTTGAGAAAGGCCCTTGACCAGCAGGATTTTCACGCTGGAGCAGAACTCGCCCACAAGGCAAAGGGAAGCTGTGGTACCATCGGGGCATTGCAGGCGCAAAAACTCTGTGCCAATCTACAACACAGCCTGGAGAACAGAAACCTGCCACCTCAAGAGGCGCTGGATATGGTGTTCATCGTGCTTGCTCAGGTGCTTCGGGAAGCGAAGGAGTATGTGAGCAACGCTTAGGTATTCAGCACCTCATCCACAATGGAGGCAATTCGTTCCACATTGGTCTGGTAAATGAAGTGCGTCCCTTCAAGCACTTCATACGTAGCATGTGGGCCAATTCTCTTGAGATGCTCCATTTGGTATTCCTGAGGTGTAATGGATAACTGTTTATTGGGTGTCTCATACGTCTGTCTTGAGATGACCTTGAAGTAGGGAACTTCGGGTGGATAGGCAAGAGCTTTGGTCTGAGCAACAAACTCATCTCCCCGCGCCATCTGCTCGAGCAGCGTATCGTTGACCGAAAAGCCGGCAAACAGCAATATGTGATCAGTTTCTTCTTCGGTGTAGCCCAATTCCAAGGTTTTTTTTCGGTTGGTCACCAATGGGCCGAGCAGGGCGGTGACGCCCAAGGTTTGCTGAATTTTTGCTATGGGGAGCAATGCAGATCTCACTTTCGGCACTTAAATATTCCACTTTCCTGAATTAACCCAATATGTCCTTGTCCACCCCATGCACCCTAAATATACTGAGGGGTTTTTCATGCCCTGAAAAGCCCTGCGTCTTTTGCTTGCAGGCATACATAAAATTGATTTAAGACTTTATATTTTCTTCCATAATTTGTTGTAATATATAGGCATGACTTTTGACAAAAGGACTTTATATGATTGCATTGCAATCAGTTAAGTCATTCCCGGTCGGCCCCATGAAACAGATCATCCAACCCTTACGAAGCACCCAGCTCTCCTTCAAGCACTACCCCATCCTTGCAGCTTTCTTCAAGGAATATGGGCTCTTTGAGCTCTTTGACAGGTTGCTGCCCAAGCGGCGACACCATGAGGTCTCCCACGGCCAGGGCGGAATGCTTCAACGAGTATGCGATGGGCGAGACGCTGGACGCCATTGCAGGATTCGAGGAGGACAGGCTTTTCACCAAGGTCATGGAGCAACTCAGGCACCGCGTGGACATCGATACGGCACACCTGCAGACGGATACCACAAACTTTTCCGTGGCCGGGGAATACGACGACGGGGGCGTCGAGATGCTGATACTGTCATCCCTTCCCCCTGAGGAAAGCAAAGTCCTGCATCATCTCGGCTCCCCATACGAAAAGGCTTTCGAAGGGAGCGTGTAGCAAGCAACAAAGAAGTCCCTTACCAAGACCATATCCAGCATCCAGAAAAGGCCGCCCACGCAGGAGCGGCCATGAACCGCGTCCATGGCCATAAGGACAAAAGGCAAATAATGTTGGAGGGCAAGAAAATCCGGTGCAAACATCCTGCTTAAGAAACCCGGAAGAGATCACCCGGCAAAAATCCACCACTCGGGAAAGGAAAAAGCTTGGTTTCAACGATTTTCGGGCTTGGGTTTTCGTCATTCAGAATGTATGTGGCCATTACTGCCGAAAGTGAGCTCGAAGAAAGTTTGGACCTTGTTCCCATTACCAAGCTTTTCGCCTTTGGTGGTGACGAATCCAAAGCCGATTTGGTGTACGGACATCTGGTATTGGCAAAGCACCATGTTGCCATAGCGTTCTCCAATCTGGTGGATAGAGGCTCCCTTGGTTTGGATGAAGCGAAAACCATCTGCCTACAGATATTGCATACCAACCCTAAGCGGGTCTACAGGCTCTAGGTCAACCACCCCTCTTGTTTCAAAAGCTCATCAAGATGGTCCAAAAGCCGGGTTATCACTTCAAGTTGGCTGGCATGCCCGATGCTTTGGGTAAGTTCTTTGATATCCTCATCGAAGAGAGGGGGAATGAACGTGCAGGTTGCATGCACCCAAGCCTCCTGTCGCTTCTCACCGGGGTGCGTCTGCTTGTTCAAGGCAAAGAGAATATCAAAGTAGCTCTCAAGCAATGCAGAGGTGCGGTGGATCAGGCTGATGGAGTCTTTTCTCTGTACGGCATGCTCGATCTGCTCGAAAAAGGATGCGGTAAGCTTGCTTCTGAGCAAGGGGTAATTATTGGTGATAATCGCTTTCTGCAAGGCTTGAGGATACTCAGACTCCAGCAGTTGCTTCAGCTGCGTGAACCTTCCACGCTTGTCAAACAACACCTGCGATGTCTTGATATTGTGCACGAAGGCTGTCGAATACCCCACCCGGGCCTGATGGCCCACCCAGACGCGTTTTATTTCCTCTTCCACCCAATCGAGATTGCGATACATCAGATCGACAAACGTCCCATCCTTGAGCTGCATCTCATCGCCCGGACCGAAGTAGTCATTCTGCAGTTCGGCCTTTGCAGCAAATTGCTCAGCCAATGCTTGACGGAAAGCCAAAGGCAGCGGCTGCTGGCTGTAGATATACAGGTCATAATCGGACAGCGTGTCGGGTCCGAGACCGGTTTGGGAACCTGCAAGCGTAAGAGCCTCAACATCCGGGTGGGCAGCCAAGGTTGCGATAAAGGATTCAATCATGGGCTTATAGTGACATACCATTGAAAAAGAGAAAAGCTATCTCTTCAGCTGCCAGACAGGGAAAAGAGTTTGGCCAACAGCTCGTTGCGTCCATTGACACGGCATTTTGCATAGATGCTGCGATTATGATTGGCCACAGTTTTAATCGAGACAGAAAGAGCACAACCAATCTCCTTGTCACTTTTTCCCTCAGCTACCAAGCGCAACACCTCGACTTCCCTACCACTGTCAGCAGCAAACGATTGCAATGAGGCATGGTTCGTACTCATCGTGGGATGCTCAACCTGCTCCAACAGTCGGGCAAAACCTAATCTGAATTGTTCAATGCGGGCTCAGACCAACTCCTGGGGATGCCGGCATGCCATACATTACTCCTTTTTTGGCTTCTTCATGATACCAGAGGAAAAGCCATCCCACTCTCACGCAGGCGGGGGAGTCGTCACGGAGGGATAAAAATGATAAACTTATACACGCAACCAATACCAAGACTGTGGGGTTTCTTTCGAATCTCCTCCAAGTTTTTTCTTGTATTTGTTGCAGATTGTTGTATTATTGACCTACATAGAAGAAAGGTCGCCCTTCTTGCCGCCGATGCATGGCGGGTTGTTCAATTCCAGGAAGAGTGCACGAACGTTGGTTCCTTATTGGAAGGAGGACTTCATGGACATAATCGGAACTTCCCTGAAACGAGTCGATGCATTCGACAAAGTAACAGGTAAAGCGAAATACACTGACGATTTGGTCTCCGCCCATGCCCTGATCGCGAAGGTGCTGCACAGTACCATTGCAAACGGCTGGGTCAAGGAGTTCGACCTCAGCGAAGCATGGAAGGTCAAAGGCGTCGTGGACATTGTCACCTGCTTTGATGTCCCTGACATCCAGTTCCCCACCGCCGGACACCCTTGGTCGACCGATCCCAAGCATCAGGATATTGCCGACCGAAAGCTGCTCAATGCCAGGGTTCGCTGTTATGCCGACGACATCGCCGCCGTTATTGCAGAGGATGAAATTGCCGCCGAGGAGGCAGTGAGAAAAATCAAGGTCACCTATGAGGAGTACACTCCCATCCTTACCGTCGAAGATGCGATGAAGGAAGGAGCCACGGTCATTCATGAGGAACGACCGAACAACATCGTGGTGAAGTCAACATACGAGATCGGCAAATTCGAAGAGGCAATCCAGGAAGAGGGCTTGATCAAGGTGGTCGGAGACTATGAGACGCCGGTGGTCAGCCACTGCCACATCGAAAGTGCAAACTCCTTCGCCTATATGGAGAACGATAAAATCGTAGTGGTCAGCTCCACCCAGATTCCCCATATCGTACGCCGCGTCTGCGCGCAAGCCCTTGGTGTAGGATTTGGGAAGATCAGGATCATCAAACCGTACATCGGTGGTGGCTTTGGCAACAAGCAGGATGCACTGACTGAACCGCTGAATGCATTTCTTACTACGAGAGTAGGTGGACGGCCGGTCAAGCTTGCCTACACCCGTGAAGAGACCTTTGCTTCAACCCGCACCCGGCACGCCATGCAGTTCCATATCGAGAGCTACATCCGTAAGGACGGCAGCTTTGCGGCCCGTACAATCAAGGCTTACTCCAACCAAGGCGGCTACGCCTCCCACGCCCACGCCCTTGTTGCGAATGCGGTCAACGGCTTTCGCATGATGTATCCTGTGGGAGCGATCAAGAGCGAGGCCTATACAGTCTACACCAACCTGCCGACTGCAGGAGCGATGCGCGCCTACGGCAT
The DNA here is from genome assembly GCF_002432845.1 of Sphaerochaeta sp. UBA5836. NCBI lineage: Bacteria > Pseudomonadati > Spirochaetota > Spirochaetia > Spirochaetales > Sphaerochaetaceae > Sphaerochaeta > Sphaerochaeta sp. UBA5836. Next base: position 6,479 of record NZ_DJGW01000026.1, on the reverse strand, counting down.
TCCCCAGATCGGTTTTGCCTTGGAAGCCCACATCGATGACATTGCCAGGCAGACCGGGCTCGACCCGATCATGCTTCGCAAGCAGAATATGATGAAGCTCGGCTATGTCGACCCGATCACCACAATCACCTGCCACTCCACCGGCCTTGAAGAGTGCATCGACCGCGGCGAGAAGTACCTCGACTACTCAAAAAAGCGTCTTGCCTATGCAAACCAGAGCGGCCCGATCAGAAAGGGTGTGGGCATGGCGATTTTCTGCTACAAAACAGGCGTCTACCCCATCAGCTTGGAGACATCGGCCTGTCGCATGGTCCTCAACCAGGACGGTTCACTGCAGATGCAGATCGGCGCTACTGAAATCGGGCAGGGAGCCGACACCGTTTTTGCCATGATGGCGGCCCAGACCATCGGAGTGACCGTGGACAAGGTCCATGTAGTCAGCAAACAGGACACCGATGTAACCCCGTATGACACCGGAGCGTATGCCTCAAGACAAACCTATGTCTCCGGCATGGCGGTGAAGAAGACAGCCGAGTCCTTCAGAAAGAAGATCCTCGAGTTCGCAGGCTTCATGCTGAAAAAAGATCCTTGGGATTTGGATATCAAGGACAACAACATTGTGCATACCAACAAGGATGAGAAGCTACTCAGCGTCGCCGATGTGGCCATCGAGTCCTGCTACAGCCTTACCAATTCCACCCATATCGCCGCCGAGGAGTCCCACCACTGCACCGACAACACCTACTCATTCGGTGTCTGTTTCACCGAGGTCGAAGTGGATATCCCGATGTGCCAGGTAAAGGTTCTGGATATTATCAACGTGCATGATTCAGGGAAAATCATCAACATGCAGACCGCCCGCGGACAGGTTCACGGCGGTATGAGCATGGGCCTTGGGTACGGTCTCTACGAACACTTGAAGTTCGATCCGAAGACCGGCCAGATGCTCAATGACAACCTGCTGGACTACAAGCTGATGACGGCCATCGACACTCCCGAGCTCCATGCGGACTTCGTACAGACCAACGACCCAACCGGCCCGTACGGAAACAAGTCCCTGGGTGAACCTCCGACGATTCCGGTCGCACCGGCCATACGCAACGCGGTGCTCAATGCAACCGGGGTTGCCATCAATGCCATTCCGCTGCACCCGCAGCGGATGTTCGAGGCCTTCACCGAAGCGGCCCTGATCAAATAAGGAAACAGTGTATGTATAACTTCAACAACCTCTACGAACCGACAACAGTGGAAGAAGCCTTGCGCTTGAAAAAGGAGCATCCCCAGGCGTTGTGGCTTGCCGGAGGCAGTGACATCCTGATCAAGATTCGCGAAGGAAAGCTTGCCGGTTGCGATTTGATCAACATCTACTGCCTTGATGAACTGAGAGGAATCTGCCTTGAGGACGATGGCTCGATTCTCATCCGCCCGCTTACCAGCTTCACCGATGTTTCGATGCATCCGGTCATCAAGCAGCATGTTCCCGTCCTCGGGGAGGCAGTCGACCAGATCGGCGGGCCGCAGGTACGAAACATCGGGACCATCGGCGGCAATATCTGCAACGGGGTGACCAGTGCCGATAGTGCAACCACGCTGAAGGCTTACGATGCAGTGCTGGAAATCACCAGTCTTGACGGTATCCGCCTCCTTCCCTATGCCGAGTTCAATCTTGGACCGGGCAAGGTGGACATCAGGGAAGGCGAGATGCTGAGCGGCATCCGCATCGCCAAGGAGAACTATGAGAACACCAGCGGCCATTACATCAAGTATGCAATGCGCAAGGCGATGGACATCGCCACCCTCGGCTGTTCGGTCAATGTGAGACTTTCCCGTGACAAGAAGCACATCGACCGCCTACGCATCGCCTTCGGTGTTGCCGCCCCGACTCCCATCCGCTCCACGACTGCCGAGGCGAATGCACAAGGCCACGAGCTGAACGAGCAACTGCTTGACGTAGTGGCTGCGGGAGCCTTGGCCGATGTGAAGCCGAGAACCAGCTGGCGTGCATCCAAGGAATTCCGCTTGCAACTGGTAAAGGAAATGGCAAGAAGAGCAACGAAGGCGGCAGTCGAGAAAGCAGGAGGAACCATCAATGGCTAATAAAGATATACACTGTATCGTCAACGGAAAAGAGCGGGTTTTCTCAGTGGATGTCCGCTCATCCTTATTAGATATGCTCCGTGGCAAAGCTGGTTTGGACAGCATCAAGCACGGCTGTGACGTAGGTGAATGCGGTGCATGCACCGTCCTGATCGACGGCAAGCCTTTCAACTCCTGCATCTATATGGCAATCTGGGCAGAGGGAAAAACCATCCTGACCCTCGAAGGCCTCAGTGACACCAAGGGTGCCATCAGTGACATCCAGCAGGCGTTCATCGATGAGGGAGCGGTGCAATGCGGTTTCTGCACCCCCGGCTTCATCATGGCTTCCATTCCCATCATTGAGAAGGACAGCCCTTCCACCCGCGAGGAGATTCGCAGACAGATCTCCGGCAACCTCTGCCGATGCACCGGCTATGAACACATAGTCGATGCTATCGAAAAGACACAGAAGAAGCGTATTGAGCAGAAGAAAGGCTGACAATGAACGGGATTGCGTAAGCAGTCCCGTTTTTCTTGTTGCTTTCCATCCTGGATTTATTTGACTTGTGAATTCTTCACCTCATAACCCAACGTGGTGATGGCCTGCTCGATTGCTTCAGAGGTGATGACAGAGTCATCAAAGTCAAGCTTGACTTTGCTAGCGTTGAACAGAACCTTCACACTCTCCTTCTGCACTCCTTGCAGTGCTTTGGTTGCATTCTCAATCTTTTGCATGCAGGACGGACAAGTCAGTGTCTGCAGCTGGATGGTAAGTTTTTTCATAGTATGTTGACTCCTTTCATTGTATGGTATGGCTAGCATACCAAGATTATTTTTTTTCGTAATTGATTCAAATCAACTTCGGTAGTGAAGTAGGCGCATTCCGTTGAGAATCACCACAAGAATGCTTGCCTCATGCACCAACATTCCGATGGACATATTCATCCACTCACTGAAAAACACACTCGCCAAGAGAATCAGCACCACTCCCACTGCGATTGCAATATTCTGGCGCATGTTGCGTGCCGTAGCTTTTGCCAAGCCCAGGGCGTGGGGAAGGCGGCTGAAGTCTGAATTCATCAGCACCACATCCGACGTTTCGATGGCTACATCGGTACCGCTGCCCATGGCAATGCCGATTTGGGCCAAGGCGAGCGAGGGACTGTCGTTCACCCCGTCACCCACAAAAGCAACCATTCGACCTTCCGCCTGCAGCTTCTTGATGAACGCTGCCTTGTCCTGGGGCAACATGTGACCGTGAGCCTGTGTCAAACCCAGCTGTTTTGACACCAAGTCCACCGTCCCCTGGTTGTCTCCGGAGAGGACTACCAAGTGCTTGACCCCCAGTTTCTTCATCTTTTGCAGATGGCTCTTCACACCCTCGCGTATTTGGTCGCGGATTCCCATCAAAACATGAAGCTCACCGTCAACGGATGTCAACACAAGCGAGTTTCCCATCGCTTCAAAACGCTCAATATCTTTGCGGACCTTCTCAGCCAGGGGCACTCCCTGCTGCTCCATCAAGCCTACATTACCGACGGCAACCGTGTGACCGTCCACCTCGGCTACAATGCCCCCGCCCGCCACCACATCGGTCTTCTGTACAGCAAAGGTATCGACAGGACCCAAATGCTGAACGATCGCCTTGGCCAATGGATGGTCTGATTCTCTTTCTACGCTCGACAGATAGCCCAAGGTTTTCCGGATATCGGAGACATAGTAGTTTGTGTCTGCAACAGAGGGATTTCCTTCAGTCAGCGTTCCTGTCTTGTCAAAGACGATGGTGTCGACCCTGCTGAAATCGTGAATGACTTCACTGCCCTTGAGCAGCACGCCATGGCGTGCACCGTTGCCAATGCCTGCGACATTGGAGACGGGAACTCCGATCACCAAGGCACCTGGGCAACCGAGCACCAGAATGGTGATGGCAAGTTCAATATCCTGTGAGAATATCCATACAAGCGTGGAAAGTATCAGGACGGCGGGAGTGTAATACTTTGAGAACCGGTCGATGAAACGCTCGGCCTCCGACTTTGAGTCCTGGGCCTCCTCGACCAACTCGATAATCCTTCCAAAGGTGGTATCCTCTCCCACCCGGTCGGCAACGACTTGCAGAGTCCCATTTTCCAGAATGGTTCCGGCAAATACCTGCGAGCCCTTCCTCTTGCCGACAGGCACGGCCTCACCGGTGATGCTCGCTTCGTTGATATGGCCTTCGCCGGTAAGGACGGTACCATCGACGGGAACCTTCGCACCTGTTTTGACAAGGAGTGTATCACCGACATCGACTTCATCGACGGCTACTTCCTCAAACTCTCCGCTCTCGCTCAGCTTCAAGGCACTCTCGGGCGCCATCTCAGTCAATTCCTTGATCGCCGATCGGGTTTTCTGCAGCGTACGCTGCTCCAGATACGAGCCGAACAAGAACAGGAATGTGACAATTGCTGATTCTTCAAAGTTCCTGATGATAAAGGCACCTGCGACCGCCAGCGTTACCAGCACATCGATGCTGACAACCTTGACCCTCAGTGCTTGATAGGCTTGGATGGCGATCGGAGCAGCTCCAAGCACCGAGGCAAGCATGAGCGACCACATAGCCATCTGTTCTTGGTGAAACGCCAGCTCACTGGTAAAGCCGAGGATGATCAGGATTGCACTTATGATGGTTATATGGTTCTTTCTACCTAGTATGAATTTCTGCATCGCCTGCTCCTTTTGTGTATGCTTCATCGAGTTGTGACAGCATGTGATATACCGCCTCATAGGTCTCACACACATCCTGGGGGATGGTGTAATTGTCGGTGATGGTCCTCAGCAAGGCAAACTCCTGCTGCAATGCAGGATGCTTTGCACCTGCCTGCTCGATCTTTTGGACCATTGCCTCGAAGGTCTGGCGTACATCATGAAATTCAGGGTGATTGGACCCGTGAACACGGTCTACAATGGGAACATATTGTTTCAGAACCTTGAGATATTGCTTCTTTGCAGTGGTAAACGTTGTAGTATTTGACATAGTGTGATCTCCTTTTTTCTCTCTGTTACAGCAGTACAGTAGCATCGAAAGGAGAAAGAATAATTGATTAGAATCAACTTTGGATGATTATGTGAAAAAAGATTTTGTTGTCGGCTTTTGCTCATCTCCTGCCTCAAGCAGGCCGTCTCGGTACGCTTACAGCCATATAAGGGGCTCGCATCGTAGGAAAGGCCGATTTCAGTGTACCGGTGAAAGCACGGTTGCCCGAGCAGATGCAGGGGACCTACNNCTTTTTGTTATATCCTCTTTTCTTGTACCTGTTGGTACTACTCTTCACATACCATTGACATGCGGTCATATACCGGCAGTGTGGCAATCGTTTTCTGATACTCTTCCTCTTTGGCATCAGACTCGAGAGCATTCTGCAGATTGATGAAATAATTCCTGGACATTCCAAAATAATGGGCTAGACGCCATGCAGTATCGAGGGACATGTTTCTTTTCCCATTGAGAATATTCAGCATTGCACCCGCTGTGATGCCGATATCCTTTGCCACTCTGTAAGCTGACAATCCCAGGGGCTGGAGCCACTCAGTCCTCAAGTATTCTCCGATGGTTACAGGAGCCAGTGTGTATTCATCATCCATTGTACTTCGCCTCCTTTTCTTCATCAGTGATAATCGACAAGCTGGACATCCCAAGCTTCCGCTGTTTCTTCTTTCCATGTAAAACAAATCCTCCATTGATTATTTGCCCTGATGCTGTAACGTTGAAGACCGCATCCGAGCAATAATTCCAAGTGATTGCTTGGAGGAATTCGTACGTCATTGATCGTCAGTGCAGAATCCAAGCTTTTCAACTTCAGGTAGATGCGTTTTGCGACATCCTGAGGAAGGCGTTTGTCGAACAATCGGTGGTATGCATGTTCTGTTCTCGAATCACTGAAGGATCTGATCATGGTCGAAGTATAATTCATTATGAAATATATTTCAACAAGAAACTCCACTACTGCAAAGTCCGACCAGTCAGCTGTGTCCCGCTTTTTATTTGGGAACGCTGCATTCCCAATCTTCTGCAACCGGATGCAATGCAGGGCTCTTGCCTCAAATGAACGTCCTCGTTACGCTTGGTGCCAAGAGGGACATCTATGCGCACAGCCATATATGGAGCAGGATCGTTGGGAACGGTTTTGGGAGCGTATCTGACCAAACAGGGTATCGAGTGTGACTTGATCAGCCGCAACAAGGCTCATGTCACCGCCTTGCAGCAAAAAGGGGCTCGCATCGTAGGAAAGGCCGATTTCAGTGTACCGGTGAAAGCACGGTTGCCCGAGCAGATGCAGGGGACCTACGACCTGATCTTCCTCTTGACCAAGCAACTGGAGAACCGCAAAGTCGCCACGTTTCTTCGCAGCTATCTAGCAAAG